>JAAUSG010000196.1 GCA_012034055.1 Leptolyngbyaceae cyanobacterium RU_5_1
CAAATCTTTTTTGTAGGTTGGGTTGAACACCGTGAAACCCAACGCTAGCCTTGGCTTGTTGGGTTACGCTATCGCTAACCCAACCTACGCAAGAATCGGAGTTTCGAGAGTTTTGTCAGTCACTCAGACATCAATACATATGCAGCATTAACTTATCTAGTCCCAAATGACTCTACTTTCAACTGAGGGAAATAGCATAGTCAAATCCATGTCATCACCCGAAGTGGGTCTTCTCCCGGTTCATCTCACCGATGCAGGACGCTATCATCCTCTCATAGTGGGCTTGCCCGAAACCTTCAACGTGCTTCAATGGCATGGACAAGAAGTGCGACGACTGCCAACTGGAGCGACACTGCTGGCTGCATCCGCCGATTGCCCAGTGTAAGCCTATGCGTTGGGCTTCACGGAGTGCCCTCGCAAGAGAGTTGCGCCTTTGGTTGCAATTCCACAACGAAGTTACAGGCGTAACGGTGGAAGACTGGGTCGCGATCCCCGCTTACCGAGCCGATTTAGAAGCCAGGCTGGGTTCAACCGGATGTGATGCTTTGAAGCAAGCCGTCACAGCACAGCTTCCAACGATGAACCGTGACGCTAGAGTTGTGTTCGACAACTTTTTGAAGATTATTCAGCGAACGAAGAACCGTTAACAGTAGGGAGAAATGTCCTCGCCGCACTCATCCGCCAGATAGCACAGTGCCCGGAAACGCAGCTCGACAACCTGGTCATAGAAGGGGTTGAGCTTGCAAAGGGGGGGAATATAGAGAACTGTGCGACCAAAGAGTTTAACGGTGCGCTCGAAGGGACATTGAGCCGGGATCACAGAGCAGAGGGTGTGCGCCATATTGCGATCGCGGATCTCAAGTCCTGTTAGCCATTGACGAATCGGCTTGAGTGGTTCAAAGCGAGCCTCTTTTGGCGCATGAACCCCTGAAATCGGGTTCATCGGAATCTCAGAAGTCGTCCAAATGAAGCGGCTATTCTGAGGATTATTCTGAGGAGGTTCGGTCGTGTAGCGAGAACTTGTCATACATCTATTACCTCATTCAACGGGGGGCGTGAAGTGACCTACCAGCAGCTACATGAGTTCAGGGGTGTTTCTCGGAAAGGCGGGCTGGATATTCGGAGCGTTCTATGGTTTATACAGCCAGAAGCAGCCATTGTCAGGAAACGAAGCCGTAGTAGCGTGTTGTAATGTCTCTCCGCACTGAACACTCTAATCTTGCCCAACCAATCTAAATTTCTATCGAGCAAACTTACTGAAATTATGCAGAAAGGAACTGTAGCCCCAACGAAACATCCTAGATGATTTATAAGAGACTGTGTTGGGCAATTGGGCAAATCTTAGATGGAAGAAATACCGGAGGAGTTCTGGCAAGCCGTTGAGCAATTTAACCAGCGGCAATTCTATGCCTGCCATGACACGCTAGAAGCGCTATGGATTGAGGCACTTCAGTCGGACAAAAATTTTTACCAAGGAGTTTTGCAGGTGGCTGTAGCGCTATATCACCTGAGTAATCAAAACTGGCGCGGAGCCGTGATTTTGATGGGAGAGGGAACCAGCAGGCTGCGGCACTATGAGCCAGACTACGCAGACATTGACGTATCAGACTTTTTGAGTGAAACATCCCAGCTTCTAAAGTGGCTACAGCAAACTGGGGCTGAACAGGTTGCCATCGTTATCCAGCAGCTTGGCCTTGATCCTGCACACACTTCAGAGTTGGGAGCACCCAACCCTTCAGATATCAAGCTGCCAGTACTGAAAAGAATCTCTCCAAAATGATTCCTGAACTCGCAAGGATTGGACTGCAAAGATCTACAGGAGTGGGTTTGTCGTACTACAGACTAGTTCACTATTGTGGATAATTCTCCTAATCAGAGTTCTGCAGTATCGTGGTGTGGAGAGACTTGTGGAAACCTTGCAGGTGGAAACTTCTTGGGATGACTCAGAGTCTTTATGTTATGAATGACTTGGTTATGATGCGTATTCTTCGGGATCGAGGTTTTCTATGCGTCGTTTAATGCTTGCTGCGATCGCCCCTACAGCTCTCCTATCAGTTCTGCTTTTGGATTGCCTGCCCAGCTTCATGCCAGCAGGTTCGATTTCGGCGGAAGCTCAGACTGGACCCGCTGCGCCGGGACGACCATTAACCTTGCGATCGGACGTTCAAGAGGCAAACGCCAAGACCGGTGTGATCACCGCTAAAGGAAATGTCCAAATTTATTACCCGTCCAGACAAATCCAGGCTACCTCTGCCCAAGCTCAGTATTTTAGCCGTGAACGACGCATCGTACTCAGCGGGGATGTATACGTATTGCAGCAAGGAAACAGCTTACGAGGTGAAACCATTACCTATTTAGTTGATGAGGGACGATTTGTAGCCCTTCCCCAGCCATCTAAGCAAGTTGAAGCCGTCTATCTTGTGCAAGACAGTCCCACCCCTGCTCCATCGCCAGCAGGCGCACCGGCTCCAGCGGTTCCTGCTGCACCCTTTGGACAGCCTGAATTTACCCAGCCCACCAACTCTGGTGAAGGCACACCCGTTTCTCCATCAGCCCCTAACAGGCTCTAATCGCGACTCCCTCTGATAAGATTGTCATTGCTTATCCGATAGGAATCCTCACAGGAGCTGTAGATTTGCCCAAATGAAAATCAAGCGATCGGCGAGGCGCAAGGCGCAAGAGGCTGTTGACTTAGCCAGGGGAGTAGGCTGTTGAAAATTACTCTGGAAAATGTTCATAAGTCCTACGGGCAGCGCGTGGTTGTTAGCCGTGTTAGCCTCTCCGTTGCGCAAGGGGAAGTGGTTGGGTTGCTGGGTCCTAATGGAGCGGGCAAAACCACAACGTTCTATATCGCAACTGGTTTAGAGAAGCCCAATCAGGGGCGTGTTTGGTTGAACGATACCGAGATCACCTCATTACCGTTTCACCAACGGGCACGACTTGGGATTGGCTATTTGGCTCAGGAAGCCAGCATCTTTCGACATCTGACTGTGCGGGAAAACATTCTCCTGGTGATGGAACAGACGAGTGTGCCTCGGCGCGAGTGGGGCAATCGAGTGAATTTTTTATTGAAAGAGTTTCAGTTGGAGAAGGTTGCGAATACTTTGGGGGTGCGGGGTGTCGGGTGGAGAACGGCGACGAACTGAGCTTGCCAGAGCATTGGCGGCCGGGCGAGAAGGCCCCAAGTTTTTGCTGCTCGATGAACCGTTTGCGGGGGTCGATCCGATCGCCGTTGCCGAGATCCAGAAAATCGTCTCGCGACTGCGCGATCGCCAACTCGGTATTCTGATCACCGATCACAATGTTCGGGAGACACTTGCGATTACCGATCGCTCCTACATCATGCGCGATGGACAGATTCTTGCTTCTGGCAGCTCTGAGGAGCTGTATAGTAACCCCCTGGTCAGGCAGTATTACCTGGGCGATAATTTTCAACCTTAGACTCTATGACCTACAGCGCCTTTTCGGAGCAACAACCGCCACTCAATCCCTTCCGCTGGCTACCCGGCATTTCGGTGATGGATCGCTACATTGCTACCGAATTGTTTTTGCCATTCCTGTTTGGGGTCGCCGCCTTTTCATCCATTGGAGTGTCGATCGGCGTCTTGTCCGACCTGCTTCGTAAGATCACCGAAACGGGATTACCGTTCTCCATTGTGCTGCAGGTGCTCTTACTCAAAACGCCCTACTACATTGGACTGTCGTTTCCAATGTCCATGCTGCTCTCGTGTCTGATTACTTACGGACAGTTATCGAGCAATAGTGAGCTGATTGCGCTGCGGGGTTGCGGCGTTAGCATTTATCGTCTGGTTGTTCCAGCGATCGCGATCGGCTTACTCATCACGGGAATCACCTTTCTGTTTAATGAGACCATTGTCCCGGCGACTAATACTCAAGCCTCCGAACTCCTGGATCGTGCCCTCAACAAGAAACAGCTGTCCTATCAGCAAAGAGACATCATCTTTCAGGAATATCGGCGCGAAAAGCAGCCCGATGGCACTCGTCCAGAGCGGCTGTCCCGAATCTTCTACGCCAGAGAATTTGATGGTCAGAATATGCAGGGGCTGACCGTTTTAGATTTTTCTCAAACCGGTCTAAACCAGATTGTGTCCTCCAAGTCGGCGGCCTGGAATCCAGAGCAAAAAATATGGGATTTCTTCAATGGCACGATTTACGTTGTTGCACCGGATGGCTCCTACCGCAACATCCTGAAATTTGACCAACAACAGCTTCAACTCCCGCGTACCCCGCTTGATATTGCGCAAACCATTCGCGACCCCGCTGAAATGAATATTGCGGAAACCCGGCAGCACTTAGAACTGATCAAGCAAACGGGCAGAGTCAAGAAAATCCGTGAGCTGGAATTTAGCATTGAGCAAAAATCGTCGCTTCCCTTTGCCTGTTTAGTGTTTGGGTTAGTCGGCACCACGCTGGGAATTCGACCTCGACGCACCAGTCGAGCAGCAGGGTTCGCCATTTGTATTGTAATTATTTTCTCCTACTACATGCTGATTGTTGTGGGACAAGCCCTGCACCGAATTGATGTGCTGCCTGCGGTTGCTGCGGGTTGGCTGCCGACTAGTATGGGCGCGATCGCCGGAATCGTCTTACTAATGCGCCTGAACCGCTAATCTGGGTACCAAAACATCCCCTTAATGCCTTCAGGATCTGACATAAAGCCCAATCGACGGTAAAAATCCACAACGTGCGGATCGGCAAACAGCGTAATGTTGCTGATATCTTCGCTTCGTAATTTCTTGATCACGTGTTTCATCAACGCCTTGCCAAAGCCTCGATTCTGAAAATCGGGATGAACCACTACATCCCAAATGGTGGCGTTGAAGGCATGATCGGAGGTTGCCCGCGAAAACCCGATTAGCCGCCGGTGAGTTCCCCGTTGCTCCCACATTGAGACAACCAGAAAACTGTGCTGAATGGCTTTTCTAACTTTGCGTAGCGGGCGACGCGACCAGCCAACCGCATCACAAAGTTCTTCCAATTCATATAAGTCAATATCTCGGTCTGTACTGAAGTAGATCTGAGAGGCGCGATCGCCACCTCCATCAACGGCTTCCCCAGCAATCGAAATCGTTCTAGATGTGGGAGGAGCATCAGTACTGCTGAATAGGCTTTTCCAAAAACCCATGTAAGCGTAGTTAAGGTAGTAGAAGTTAAATCACAGTATTAGCTAGTATAGCCCCCATCCCCCTTCTCCATTGTGCTCTCTACCCTGTGGACTGATCTGTGAACCATCGTTTAGCTAGAAAAAATGGCAATGCTGATTCATGGGACAAAACTGGACTGAGTGCTAAAACTGCGTCCCAGATTCTTCTGGCTTTCACGACCTAAGAAAATGGCGGTAGAGCTATGGAAAAGTGGACAAAATTGATTTAGAGTTGAAGCTTTCTGCATACAAGCTGCCGATTCCTGCGCGATCGCTGAATCAAACTTACAGTTTTAATTGAAGCAAGTACTCTCGGATTATGGCCTTAGGCTTAAAATCATCTACGTTAGAACTCCTGAAACGCTTAAATCGAACGTTTCCGCAGTTTTATGAGCAGTTTGTCAGCAGCGAGATTCAACTCCAAAATCTAAGACTTGCTTACCAACTCTACAAAACGAAACAGGCAGTTATCGAACTCAAGCCTGAAGGAAGCAAAAGTGCGCTTCATTTTGCTTATCGCAACCAATCGTTTCTGCTCAGTGACATCTTTGGCGTTCTGGCTGCCTATGGACTGACGATTCACAGCCTCAGTTTGTATGGGCAAATTTACCCGCCGATGCTGGTGTTCATTAAACTGATCGTGTCTCGCAGCGGCAAAACCCTGACCGAAAAAACGGCTGAGAATGTCTGTCGGGCCATTCGAGAAGCACTAGCAGGACGCTTTGAAGTCGAAGAAATGCTGGCAGTTGAGTTTAACCTCGATGCCGGACTGGAACAGGTCGAGACCGAATTCTACGTTGACCCCGTATTCCACCTGCCCGCGCTTCTGATTGAAGCAGACAACCAACCTGGACTGTTTTACAAGGTCATGTATGCCATCTGGCAAGAAGACCTGATGGTTGTTAACGCGAACTTGCTCGTTTGGCGAGGTCGGACGCGCCTAATCCTTTACTTGTTGGGCCCCAACGAAAGCATTATCCCAGAGTACTTGGGGCAAAAAATTGCTGAAGGCGTCAAGCAGCGACTGTTAGGTAGACGGTTTTAAGCGAGGCAAGCGGATTTTAGATTGCAGATTTTAGATTGGAAATTCTCTATGTCTCGTTCGACTGAGCACTCACGCCGAAGTCTGCGTCTCCTCATCCCCTCATCCTCCGTCCTCCGTCCTCCCTCTTCCCTCCTCCACCCCACTCCCTCTCCTGATAAAATCAGGATATGCCAATCATCGATATTTCAGGTGTTTCACACAGCTATGAGCTGACGCCTGCAACTCATTCTCCGCATGTCCTGGTGTTTATTCACGGGTGGCTCCTAAGTCGCCACTACTGGAAACTGCTGATCCATCAACTGGCGTCTAGTTACCAATGTTTGTCCTATGATCTGCGGGGCTTTGGCGATTCTCAACTAACTCCAGTAGTTGGGGAAATACTCCCACTGGCTAGCTATAGCCTGGAGTCTTACGCAACCGATTTGTGCAGTTTACTAGAGCAATTGAATCTTTCCAATGTCTGGCTGGTGGGTCACTCGCTGGGGGGCAGTATTGCGATTTGGGGAGCCGACCAACTGCCGCAACGGGTCAAAGGGGTGATTTGTGTGAATGCAGGGGGTGGAATTTATCTGAAGGAGCAGTTTGAGCGCTTTCGAGCCGCCGGACAGCAGGTTGTTAAGCTACGTCCCAAGTGGCTCTGTCTGGTGCCGTTTTTGGAGATGGTGTTCATGCGATCGGGAACAGCGCGATCGCTCTCTCGCCACTGGGCACGTCAACGTCTGCTTGATTTTGTCACCGCCCATCCCGAAGCTGCACTAGGAGCCTTATTGGAAACCACCACTGAATCTGAAGTTCATCGTCTTCCCCAAATCATTTCCCACCTCCAGCAACCGGTCTACTTCATTGCTGGCGCACAAGACCCCATTATGGAACCCCAATACGTCCGTCACCTGGCAAGCTTCCACGCTCTATTTGGCACCTGTGGTGCAAACGTTTTCGAGATTCCGGACTGTGGACATCTGTCTATGGTTGAGCAACCAGAACAAGTTGCTGAACAAATTCAGGCCATTCTTGCTAGTCATAATGAACAATAGCTTTGGTGATTGAGGATAACGGATCTCGCTTTAGCAGCATAGAATCAAGTCTATGGAATTCCAAATGATGACAGCAGCGTCAGCCTTGCTGATGAAAGATAGACGGTTTGTGCTGCCTATCTAACTGCTCAGGTCTCTTATCCTTGTTGTTTCTAGCGGTTATTCTGGTGTTTTTTTCCCTCCTACTACCAGCATTTCAATTCACCTCCCCTGGTCCAGAGATCCCATTTCTTAAGTGGGGAGACTTTTCTATTCGCTGGTACGGCTTCTTAATTGCCTCAGCGGTGTTAATCGGCGTCACGTTATCCCAATACCTCGCCCGTCGTCGCCATGTGAACCCTGATTTGATTAGCGATCTGGCGCTTTGGCTGGTGATTGCGGCAATTCCAAGTGCACGGCTTTACTATGTCCTGTTTCAGTGGCAAGAGTACGCTCAACATCCCGATCAAATCCTGGCGATTTGGAAGGGCGGGATTGCGATTCATGGGGCAATTCTGGGGGGATTGATTGCCGCTCTGTTGTTTGTGCGCATCCAGCGCGTTTCATTCTGGCAGCTGGCAGATTTGATTGCACCCTCCCTAATTTTGGGACAAGCGATCGGGCGTTGGGGAAACTTCTTCAACTCCGAGGCCTTTGGGGATCCGACAGATTTACCCTGGAAACTCTATATTCCTCTAAACCGCCGTCCACCTGGATATGAGAACATTGAGTATTTCCATCCTACCTTTCTCTATGAATCTGTTTGGAATTTCATAGTGTTTGGCATCCTCATGATCCTGTTCTTTCAAGACTTACGGGGACAGTCAAAGCTCAAAGTCGGTACACTGTTTTTGGTTTACCTGATTGCCTATAGCTGTGGTCGTTTCTGGATTGAAGGATTGCGAACCGATAGCCTGATGTTAGGATCCCTGCGGATCGCTCAAGTCGTGAGTTTAGTGGAGATCGCGATCGGGCTACTGGGTTTGCTGTGGCTATACGTCCTGCACCGCCCCCTACCCGATGTGATTCCGGCTCAAGAAGTGGGTAATTCATCCGATGTTACCCATTCATCAAAAAGGACGCCTTAAAAGAAACAACCCCAGAGTTTGTGGCTCCAGGGTTTGAATTAGGGTGCATCTACCAATTCTTTCTTCTGCAATTCTGACCTCCATCCGGAGAAAGTTGACAACAAATCGCGCTATGACCAGCCAGTTTGTCCAATCCACCCTAATCTCTTTGCCAGCCGGTGTTTATATCGTAGGGGCTGGACCGGGTGATCCCGAACTACTGACCGTCAAAGCTCAACGGCTATTGGCCCAGGCGGATGTAATTTTATTTGCCGATTCTCTAGTTCCTAAGCCGTTACTACAAACCGTTCGTTCGGATGCTGAATTGATCCGCACCGCTCACAAAACCCTGGAAGAAATTTTGCCGTTGATGATTGAACGGGTACGGGCTGGAAAATCGGTAGTTCGCCTCCATTCTGGAGATCCCAGTCTGTATGGAGCGGTACAGGAACAGATGCAAGCGCTTTTACAGGCAGAGATTCCGTTTGAAGTCGTACCAGGGATTAGTGCTTTTCAAGCCGCTGCCGCAAAGCTGCGGGTAGAGCTAACGATACCCGGTTTAGTCCAGACCATTATCCTGACCCGGATTAGTGGTCGAACTCAGGTGCCAGGTTGTGAAGAATTAGCAACGTTAGCGGCTCATCAGGCAAGCCTATGTTTATATCTAAGTGCCCGTCATGTGGAGGATGTTCAACAGCGGCTCATCCAGCACTATCCAGAAACTACTCCGGTGGCAATTTGTTTTCGCCTTGGCTGGCACGATGAAAGGATTTGGCTTGTTCCGTTAGAACAGATGGCGAAAGTAACACAGCGAGAGGAACTGATTCGTACAACGCTCTACGTAATTAGCCCAGCACTGTCCTCAGCGACAGTACCAAAATCAATTCTCCGACAAGGAACAGTTGCCCCGATTGAGCAAACGCGATCGCGCCTCTATAACCCTGACCACAACCACCTGTTTCGTCCATCCCACTAGCGTTAAATAGTTAGGGGAAATGGCTAGGGAACCACCGGAAGCCGGGAGGGATCTTTCACCCGTTTACACAAACTAAGCTCTGTACCTTGACGGTTCCACTGTACCCTATCAAAGATCTGGTGAAGGATATATAACCCACGACCACACTCATTCTCATTACAGACAACGCTCCGCTCTAAGTCAATGCTGCAACACTGAGGAGGCTTGAAACCAGCGCCCTGGTCTGAGATCACCCACCAATACTGATCTGAAATGACGGAGAAACGTACTAAAACTGTTTTACACGGATCCAGATTGTTACCATGCTTAGCAGCATTCACAAGTGCTTCCTGCAGTCCAAGCCTGACTTCAGAACGCCACTGGGGTGGTATCTCTGCCAGCAATAAATCCAATATTGGCACCAGGTAGAGCGTAGAGGCAAAGCTAATTGTATTCCAACTTCGCTTAACCAAACGGGATGAAATAGCAATCACCAAAAAACCCCGTAGCTTTCTAGATAGGTCGAAATGGCTAAATTATAAAGATCGTTTATCTTTTGGAGTTGTTAAATCAAACCAGAACTAATTGCAGTTACACCTACGGAAACTAACCAAAAACATGCAAATTATTAAAATCTAATGTTCACTTCACCGTTCTACTGAGGGAATTTGATGAAAACCCCTTAAGAGGAGAGCAGAATCGCCTGGAATTCATTAGCTCTCCCTTATTCAAACTATATCAAAGTACTTTTGGAAAAAACACCTTTAATCCGAATTTTCAATTGTTTAGCACGCTCAACATACTAGAACTGAATTTTTCAGGTCTTGCTTTTAAACCAGTTGTTCTATCTCACGAAAGTCCTTCTCAACTTCTGCCCACAGGGATCGGTTGTGAGAATCAGTGTGGAGTGCCTTTTTTAGATAGAGTCGCGCTTTGTCAAATTGGCGTTCCCGAATCAGTTGACGCCCCCATTGTTGATAAACAATCGCTTGCCATTGGGTCACTTCAGGGTCGCAGGGAAGCCGATCAGCCAGTCCTTCAACGAGGGCGATCGCTCTGGGAAATCGCTGAGACCTCAACAACTGCTGTAGTTGCTGGTAAGCACTCGCCTTGAGGTTATTCTCCAAGGGTGAGAGGTTTGGGTTGACCTGGATTTGCACGGCTCGACGCGAGGGGCGATCGCGAACAGGGGTAGCTGATGGTGCTTGATCAGATCGCCTTCCAGGTACAGTCCGTGTCCGCCCAGGTGAATTGTCTAGCTTAGAATCTGCTAAAGCATTGAGAAGCACCTTATAGGCCGTCGTTACCTCAATGAACCTATCTTTAGCGCGTTGATCGCCTGAACTGACATCGGGGTGATATTTTCTCGCCAATCGTCGGTAAGCGGCTTTGATGTCTTCAAACGCCGCCCCCGATTCCAGACCCAGCAGTCGGTAACACTCAGCAAGATTCATTGAGATCAGCAATAGCATAAGTGAACCACGTTCAGCTCGGAATCTGTAGCTTTCCCTTAAGAAAAACTTTAAGTCTGGACGTGGACAAGGTTTAATTAGAATTCTGCCATTGCTTAAAGGATTTGGCTATTCCAACCGCGGAGACGTTACATCTGCCGGGTGTAGCTGGTAGTTTGGGGTGAGGGAGACGCGGAGACGCGGGGACACGGCAAATCAGAAAGACATTGGGTGTTCTTTGAGGGGTTGAAATCCCTCAAAAATTCTTGGGAGATTTCCAGGAAAGAAACTAACCAAAATCCTGGTAAAGACGAACGGCCGTTCGTTCCTCCAGGGGTAAAATCTTTCTCAGAAATCGCCTTGA
>JAAUSG010000197.1 GCA_012034055.1 Leptolyngbyaceae cyanobacterium RU_5_1
CCCTGCTCTCGCGAGCACTTGCGCCTGTATCGATACAGGCAAGACACCCCTCATGATTCCTTCCATCTACCGCAGGAAAATCATGAATGTCCTTGCCAGCCCTCATATGGCTATCTAGCCGATCCAGCAGGGCAACCTGCTCCGCATTGAAGATTGACCTGCCCTCAACCTTCTCCGGCTCCAGAGTATACCCTTTCTCCTTCAGCCCGTTAATTCGTGCATAGACCCGCGATCGCGTCACCCGATAGCGGGCTTCCAGATCTTTAACCGTGTAGAAATCTAGCTGAGTGTCCATACTCACTGGCTTGCATTGCAATCCCAGGATATTTCAGACAGCAGATAAATAGGCTGTTTCGGTTGTCTTGTCCTGTTTTGCTGTCCCATCAAGTAGCGATACAGCTCAAGTGCCCAACTCAAGTAGTTCTAACCGTTCTGTCTTGCTGTCGCGCTATGTAGTGTTTCGCCTGTATTGCAATACAGCTAGAACGGTTGACAGCCTTGCCTACTAGCCATCTTGTCTTGCTGTCTTGTCTCGTTGTCCCGCAAAACAGCTACTTAGATGACTCATTCAATCTGTGGCGTTCAATCAACTCCTGATTCTCAGGTTTCTGCAGCCAATCCTCCAACGCCTCCACAACCACATCACTGATCGTCCAATCCTTAGTGGTATTCTTCAGCCCCGCGATCGCTTAATCAGTCGCTTGAACTCAGGATTTACGTAAGCCCGAATCTCCGTCGATTTCGCCACAATTCCTACCAGATCAATCACCTCTGTCATCGTACAAACCCCAGAACGCAACGCTGTAATTATACGTTACTGACTTTATCCGATATAGGATAAACGTGATAGGCTTTGAGTGTGCAAGTAGGTGTGCAACCGCACAGTTAAACGCACACCAGTCGCACACCGACCGCACGGATTTTGTACAGTCCCATCACGCCGATCGCACATTGCAATTACACCTGTGTGCGATCGCGTGAACACCATTGCACAGGGCTGTAACGCCCATTAGTAAAGGATCTGACCATGAACAGTCCAGATTTCGTATACGCCGACTTTACGGAGGTGTTACCCGATAGCCGGGTGATTCCTGTAGATTTCGCACAGAAACCGCACGTTTCCAGCACGCCCGATGCACAGGGGCGCACACTACCCGCACACCCCGCACAGTCAGACGCACACTACAGCGCACAGCAGATCAGCGATCGCTATCCCACCTTGGGCAAAACGGTAAGCCCCTCCAACCTGGAGCTATCAGAACCCGCTGGTATGACTGGATTAAACAAGTCTGCCCTGATGAAACGTTATTGAGGGACGGTAAAAGCTTTACTCAGTTGGCATCCGATCTACTGGATGACTTCGCCCACTGCTGCAAACTGGGAAATCAACAGCCTGCCGATTGGGTAAAGGGAGCAAAGCAACGATTTACGGACCCACTCAGCCAATCAACCGCTCTCTCTATCTCAGTCGTCACTGAGGTCCGCGACTTGGCGAGAAGTCGGGCAGACCAGGAAAGAGAAGCGGGCGATATCGAACTGAAGGAACTGCAAGACCTGATCACCGAGTTCCGAGGGGCTGAATCCGACCTCTCAGACACCGAGATCCGACTCGCTCAGGAACGAGGGGCGCGCAAAGGGATAGCCAAATTCAAAGTTGAGCTAAAGGCTGAAATCGAAACCGTGAGCCAACTTCGTAAGCAGGTGATGGGTGAGGGGTAGAGGATGAAGCCAACCATCTATCGAATCGGGATATGGAATGGCAACCGCATCATTCCCCTACCCAAATCCCAAGAATTCCGCAGTCACCAGCGGGCGATCGTCTACCTACAACGCCTACAACGATTGATGCCCAAGGTGTCGCTCTCATTAGTTAAACAATAAATCAGGAGTCATCTATGGGAATTCCAACAATTCCAAAACCAATGGTATTCGCAGCCGTAACGCTCTCCTTTGCGCCCGTGAGCTGCAATGTCCCATCCCTCAACACGATCGCCGCATCAGTCAACCAGCAATCCGCCCAAGCCTCATCTCGCTATGGCGCAGTTCAACCACCCAGAGGAACTGCCTATGCTGTAGACGGCAGCCTCACCACAACCGAGCTGTCCACCCTCCTCGGTTTGGATTTCAGCAACGGTCAGACCTACCACGCCATGAAGAACGCCCTCGGCTTCCCCGCCCATCGAGACGGCAACCGCGACTACTACCGAATGCCAAACCGCCGCTGGATCGTCATCAACTACGGTCCCCACGGCAAAGCAACTAGCTATCAAATCGGTGACGACAGACCTTAAAACCGGGGCAGATCCGACCAAAGAACACCCCGGTTTACCCCAGAACAAATGAGGTAACAACCATGCTAAATCAATCTAAACTTGTGTGGCATCATGGAGCTAAACCGCCAGGGACGCCACTTATGGACATCACAGACCTGAAAACCAAAACCCGCGACATTTGGACCAATCTGCATGAACTGAATGATTGCATGGTTCCAGGTGACGCAGAGTTTCAGGCTGAAATCCAACAGTACGGCGACCTCAACGAAGAAACGACCTGGCGGAATGCCTACGCTTCCTTAAGAGCCAGGTTTTTCGCCGATGGCTGTTTAGAAGATCCACAATATCTGATTGAGTTCTACTTGCTCTATGCCTCCCAAAAATGGGGCTGGCGAGAGTTATTACCAGATGTCATTGAACAACTGACACTGATTCCTGAAGGTCTAGACGCTTTGCTAGATGGGTTTTCCACCATTCAGCAATACGGCTGTGAATACGGAGCAGACCAAACAGAAGTAGAACTTGTGAGGAGCTTGACAAGCGATGCTATCGAGAAGGAACCGGGACGAATCAGAAGTGGAGCGGCCGCAGTCCTTGCGGGACAATCGAATTGAGCAACGACGCAACTACACAGATGCTTGTGTAGAGAAGCAGGCTGATCAAGACGGAATCGCCAAGGGAACGAACAAAATCTACGACAACCTCTGGGGAGATAGACCAGACGGAAAACGAGACAACTGGACAGTGGACCAGCAAAAGGAAATCGCTGTCGGCGAGAACATTGCTGCTAACCATGTTCGGAGTTCTTCCAAAACCGGAAACGATGCAGTCGTAGAAGCTTCCAGTGAAGGGGCAAAACAGGCCAGAGAATACATTGACGACCAAAAGGAAAACGGTAACTGGTGGGGCAGGCTTTTCTAAATTGCCCGACTGCTGGGTATCCTCAAGGTAGTTGAAGGCAAAAGCTCTCAACGAAAGAACACACAGAGATCGCGGATCATTGAGCGATCGCTTTTTCATCGGTGATTTTGTACGCTATCACTGGGAGCTGGATGGAGCGATCGCCATGAGCAAAGGGTTTGGACCACAACAGCAGACTGACTTAGACAAATTGGTTTACCGCATCGTGCGGTACTGCCAGAAACGCAGTCCAGAAGGACTAGATAAGGTGTTTGATTCACTGCCAAAAGATGACCAGAGTCAGCAAGTCATGAACCGTATCACTGAGCAACTTCACTCAGACCTAGATACCTTAGCCTGGTTCTGTGGTTACATGGCATCTGAGATCAACCGCAGAGAAGACAGCGATCGCGCAAGGTTGCCCATCACCGAACTATCCAAAACCCTCATCCTGTTGGGGATGCAGCCGTTTGTAGAATTCATGCCCTACCCTGGTCAGCGGATTGTAATTCTTGCACCTGAAAGGTTTGAGGAGCTGCCGAAGTCGATTCAAACTAAACTCAAGCAAGCTTTCGAGTTCAGCGATCGCTCAGGGGAAGAACTATTACAAATTAATGAGGCAATTCGTCAGGAGTTCGAGGTTAGTTAATTGCGATCGCGTACCTTCCTGATGCAAATAGCTTTCTAAATATCAATACCAGTCACGGTTAAAGACTTCATGCAAACCTACTTGATGCAAACAGACTACTTATAAAACCGCAACGCAAGGGGGTCGATATTATACGCTACTTGGCCCGGCGCAAGGGTGTCCGGGCGGCGGCTACACTACGCTACGTCTCAGTCATACCTGCGATCGCGTAGTGTTATTTCACTCCGCTCCGTTCTGCTATCGCCGTCCTCCTGACTCGGAGGTTACTTGAATAGGTAGCTTCTCGCGTCCTCGCCCTTGCGCCTAGTCCTATTGCCCAGAACCGCAAGACATTGGAGCAGCGTAGGAGAACCCGCGTTCTTTCGTGCGGAGTTTTCTGCCGTGGTTTCTCTTTCTGCTGCTTGGTCTTCTCTGGCTGCTCTGGTTCCTCTTCGGGTGGCTTTCGGTCGCTGTGTGTCTCTTCCTTGTTGGGCTTTGGTCGGTTTGCGGCCTGAGTCGCTCGTTTGGGTGCGGGTGCTTCTCGGTCGGGTTGGCTGTCGGGTTGGTCGGGTTGGCTCTTCGCTGGCCTCTCGGTCTTCCTGGTTGGCCTTCTCGTGTCCTGTGGGGGTTGCTTCTCGTCTGGCGGCTCTCTTCCCGGTGTGTGGTGGCTCTCGTCTGTTCTCGGTGTCTTCTGGTCGGGTGTGGGCTGCTCCTCTCGGTTGAGCTTTCTTCTGCGGGGTGGCCGTCCTTTGGGACGGCTGCCCTTTTTTATGGCGTGCTCCTGAATGGAGAAGATTAACTCATGTCCGGTTGTCCTACAGGACAGATTGAAGTGTCTCGCGGGACAACAGGACACTTTATGGAGAGTCAGCGATCGCGCATCACCAGATCGCCGAGTGGCGGGAATTCTCAACAGTCCGGCTACTCTACAGGACAGGCTGAAGTGTCCGGCAACAAACAGGATACTCGAAGCGAGGAGTAGCAATCTCGAAATCGGAATACCCCAGAACAACAAGACGCTTTATGGATGTGCGATCGCCCGATGCAAACCTACTCGATGGCAACAGACTCCTTGATGCACCGCTACACCCGTCGCATTGGTTGATTGTCTGGTTTGTTGCGGCCGGTTTCGCTGCCTTTCAACGCCCAGCTTCCCTCCGTTCCTTCGTTCCGTTTCGGCTCAGAGATGATAGCCTTCACTTCACTTCGTCTCTATGGTCAGCAGCGCGATCGCGTCTCCAGATCCCTGGATGCAAACAGACTCATCAATACAAACCTATTGCTCGACTACGCTCCGTTCGCTGAACCGGCTTACGTTCCGGGGCTACTAACGGACAGTCGCCCCTCCACTCACGCCCGCTAAGGCTCTCTACGCTTCGTCTCGCGGCTGCGCCACTAACCCTTAAGTCGTCGGTGGGGAAACTCCTATAGCGATCGCTGGGCGGCTTCGTACCTGCGCTTCAAGTCCCCCGAACCCCCCACGGGGGACAGCGGTTGCCTTCGGCGTTTGTTAACTGGCGAATTCCGCGCCAATCGGGAAATGGTGCCCTGTGGCGGAAAAAAGGCAAAGGAAGATAAACCAAAAGCCCGCGTCTAAGAGGATGCGGCGGTTTTGTTTTTAATAGATGCCGCTTTTTTTCTCTGCGGACTTTTGCCTTTGCCTTTTTTCCTTATTCCACAGGGCGAATCGTTTGGTTGGGGCGCTCCATTCGCAATCGGGGGAAGAATGCTCAATCGCCGCAAGGCTTGGAGAGAGGAGAGGGTAGCGGCACGCGATCGCGCTATCAACAGCGTTATTACGCTTATTTCTAATGCGTAATAACGATACAATTTAAGGGTCGGGTTTGGGTGTTACTTGTGCAGTTGCGTGTGGTTTCTTCGGTTTCTCCCTCCCCTAGTTCAGTTTCTGCGCCTGCGCCTGCGGAAGTTGCGGCTGCGGCCGCTCTGGCTGGGGCTGCCTGGTTGGTGGTGCGTCCCTCAGAACGGTCGTTCTCTGGTTGGGTTGGCGTTGCCTTGTTTGCGCCTGGTGGTGCCGCTTTCGCCTTTGCCGGGTCTGCCTCGGCTGCCTGGTCGCTGCCTTCGTTGGCGGTTCGTCGTCGGGGTCGGTGGGTTTGCGTCTCGGTTCCGGTGTTCGTCTCGGAGTTCCCGGAGTTCCCGGTTGAGTCTTTGCCCTGCGGTTGGTTCCCGTTGTCTGTCGGGGGTTCTGGCGGTTCTCCTGCTCCGTCCCCTGCGCCGGTGCCTGGGCCGGTGGCGGCCGCTCTTGGTTCTGCGCCTGCGTTGGGTTTTTCTGGTTCCCGGTCTGCGGTTCCCCCTGTTTTGGGCCCTGTTCTGGGGCTGGCTTCGGTGGCGGCTGTGCCAGTGCTGGTGGGCTGTGCCAAGGGGGTTGATCAGGCGGTGCGGTCGGCGTTTGAGTCGTCGCCCCGGTTGGTTGTGTTTGCGGCTTCGTCCTTTGGTCGCGGCCGTGGTTCCTTTGCCACTCGGTCGGTTGAGTTGGTGCGATCGCTGTTTGCCTCTCAGGGTGTGTTGTTCTCCTTCCCCTCTAGCCCGTGTCCTCTGGGGTTGCTGCCTTCCTCGTCTGCTTCGGGTGCCTTCTCTGGTTCTGGGTCTGGTTCCTGGGCTTCGCTGGCATTGGCGGTTGGGTTAGGGGTGCGCTGCTTTGTGTTTGCTCCCTTTGGTGTGCCCTCTGGCTGGGGGTTTGTGTCGGTTGGCTCTGGCTGGTGGTCGTTTGTGCCGGTTGGTTTTCAGTTGCCGCTAGTTTAGGTTTTCAGCCCTGTGATCGCGCCAAATTATGGGGCATTTTTTAGAATAGTACGCTTGTATTTATTACGTCTCTGCGCTATACTGAACATAGTTCAAACCCCTGCTGAGTCTTTGGACGGAAGCAGCAGGGGCTATCCCAAAAAAGGATGAGACCATTATGACTCGTGTTGAAAATATTCATGTCATCGTTAAGTCTGATGATCGGGTTGTAGCGTTTGGAAACGAGGCAAGCCAATCCGTCAGCCTGACAATTGATAACTTTCCGCAGACCTTTACTCTGACTCTAAACCTTCAACATATCCCCCAGCTTGAGCAACTCTTAACGCTCCTTTGGGCCATGAAGGAAGAGCAGGAAACCAAAACACAGCAGCAGTTAGAAACAGCACTGAAAGACGCAGAGGCTAGGGAATACCTCCTAGCAGCGGCTGGTGCTGAGGAGTTCTAAAACTATGGGGGGAAATCTCCCCCCTCTGTTCAAATTCAACAGAGGTTTTGTTATGGCTGTGTACCTGCTCCATTTCGATCGCCTCATTTCTCCCAATCACACGACCCAACATTATCTGGGCTTTGCCGAAAACCTGGAGAACCGCATCAGCCAACATCGCAACGGTTCAGGTTCCAGATTGTGTGCAGTCGCGAAAGAACGCGGCATCGGGTTTGTTCTGGCCCGCACTTGGGAAGGTGATCGCCAAACCGAGAGACAACTTAAGCGACAGAAGGGTTCCCCTCGCCTTTGCCCGATCTGTCGTTGCAAGTAAACGAAACGGGGTAGGAATACCTCTACCCCAGAACACTAAACCATTTAGGAAATTAAATCATGATGAAACTCAATGAATACCCAATCGCGATCGCAGACCTGCAAAAAGAGATTCTGCAAATTGACCAACAGTTGAGATCTGCTCGTGAATCGGTGGCATTTTGCCTGAACAATATCGACCGAGCGATCGCCTTTGACCAAATTTTGAAAAACGACAGCCAACGGAAGGCGAAGCGCACTGAGCTGATGGAGTCTGACGCCGATTACATCAAAGCTAGCAATGAACTCAAACGGCTAGAAGACCTGAGAGCCGAGCTAGACATCGATTTGCAATTACTCCGAAACACCTTCAGCCTGCTGAAACTCGAACGCCGCGAGGCGATCGCCCAGGCAGAACTCAACGCCGCGATCGCAGCTTAAACCCTCTGGGCCAGGGCAGTGCCATCAAACTGCCCCCTGTAAATCTTTTTGGACAACGAACAATGGATCTGCAAATTACACCACGGATCGATCTTTGGTTTGACGGTGAAGACTACGGCTATCAAATTGACTTTGAAGATGGTGAAGTTCCAGATACTGAGGTGAAAGAAGGACATTCAAGAACCAGTAATGACGCGATCGCACAAATCAACCAGCACATTCAGAACTACATCGCTCAGGCTCTGTTGAGGAGAAGTTGAATGCATCAAGTTAAAACCTATCGCTTCACCTTCGATCCATCGGCTACCCGGTGGCAAGTTCAAACCCCCAGGCAGTACCGCAAACTGGGCACCTCTCGAACCGGGTTGAAAACTTATCAGATTCGCAACATCCCACACTGGGAGACGCGATCGCAACTGGTTTATAAGATGCCCCATCCACCAGAACACGACTTTTACCTGGACTATTGCAACAAGCATTTATGGCGAGAGTAATAGATATCTGAATCCGTTTCTTGCCCCAAGCATCCTTATAACTGCCGCGAACTTGCGTCAGACCTTGGTACTGATCAAAAACTCACGCAGCGCGGCAAATTCATACATACGAAGCAGAGAGGCTATCTATGACTAACGAATTTCAACTATTGATGGACATGCTCACCCATCACGCCGAACTATTGGAACGGATTGCGATCGCAGTCGAAGCCAAACAGAACGCACCCAACTATCAAGTCGATCTGTCCGACTTTGCAACCTTTGATTGGTCCAGCATTGGTGCCACCGTGGAACACAGCGATCGCGATGGAGCCGCGATAGTGGTATGGCGCAGAAATCGCTACATCCGTCGCAGTGCTGCCAATAAATTCCAGCCCGCCATCTGGTTCAGTCGCTCACTGGGCAAAGATGACGAGGGTAACAATCGCTACGAGCGGCTGATCACCTTCAAGGAACTACCAGAAGCTGAACCACTTCCAGAAAAAGTCAGACGATTTGGCTAACACGCCGCTATGATAGTTTTGCAGCGTAAGGACGGCATATGGCAATGAAAGACGTAATCGAAAATCGCATGAAGCAGCTAGGATTTAGCGAATACAGAGTGACGAAAGAAGTCTGTCAGCTTAGAGCGCAGGATGGTGAAGTTCCGCCGATCACCAAATATCACTCCAGCATCCGGCAGGCGATCGACAAGCCAGAGAATGTCAAGTTCTACATTATCGAGGACATCGTGAAGGCAATGGGCGGCGAGATCGTGATCCGCTGGCACAACATTGAGGAAGTCAAGGCAACATAGTGAACCTCCACTAACTCATGACTCAAATTCCCTTCGATCAGTTGGCAAAGGAGTTTCTTCAGGAGCTTCTAACTCCTCTAGGGCAAGTAGAGCGCAGTTTTGAAGTTCCCGGTGAGCCAAAGTTCGTTGACGTTTGGTTCCAACCCACGGCATCTCCCACCAAGCTCCCAACGAATCTGACCCTACTGGAACGCATTACCAGCACCCCCTGTTCCTTTGAACCCTTCCGTAACGCACCGACTCGACAAGAGATTCGACGCTGCCTGCTCAAGCTACTTTGGGTGCAGGAGTACGAACTGAGAAAAGATAACAGCATCCCCGAAGCCCAACTACCGATGCTGTGGATTCTCGCCAGCTCTGTATCTCAACCCGTTCTAAACGATGCCAAAGCAGACCTGCGCCGGGATTGGCTCCCCGGCATTTACTTTTGTGGCAATGTGTTCAAAACAGCGATCGTGGCAATTAATCAACTACCAAAAACCGCAGACACCCTATGGCTGAGAATTTTGGGACGAGATGCCACTCAAGAACAGGCAATTCTTGAAGTTCTGGCGTTGCCAACCTCCAACCCACAGCGCAGCAGAATTTTGCAAATGCTGACCAGTTGGAAAATTAGAATTGAGATGACAGCACCATTGGATCGAGAGGATGAGCAATTACTTATGGCCCTATCACAAGCTTACTTAGACTGGGAAAAAGCAACAGAGCAACGCGGCAAGCGTGAAGTTGTGGAAGCACTCCTGAAAACACGGTTCATCGAATTGGATGCAGCGCTGGCTGCGATCGTCCCTCAGATTCTCACCTTACCCACAGAAGAATACACCAGCTTGATTTTGCAATTGTCGCGTGAGCAGTTACTGGCAAGATTCTCTGCAAACGACTCCTGAAACGGTTGAACGGATCATCCAACAGCAGCTTCCAAGTGCCGTTGTGCGATCGCAATTATCGAGAAATATCAGGCTCCCAATTCCATCCCTTGATTCAGGTATCAGCCATGCAACATGGGGAACTAACCGCTTCAATTCCCTTGACTCAGATATCAGCCATGCAACATGGAGAACTAACCGCTTCAATCTAACTCCTGACTTGTATGGAAATTAAGGAGCAAGGAGTCAATAGAACATTCTGAATTCTGACTCCTGAATACTTTCAACAACCTACTCAGATAGCTTCTGAGCAATCAGCGTCATCAACCACGCCAGTTCCCGATTATTCATCAAGCTGATCCGTTCCTGCAGACTGGTCTCAGACTGACGCCCATATATCTCAGTAATCAACTCCTCTGGCAACTGCCCACGAATTCGGGCAATCTTCTCGATCCCATCCAGATCCGGAGCATTCTTCGCATTCTCCCAATTGTGAACTGTGGACTGACTAACCTCCAGCAGTTCCGAAAATTCACGCTGCGATCGCTTGCCTCTAGCTTGTTTAACGACCTCCGCATAGCGCTGCAACACCTTCTCATCCACAACAAACAATCCAGCAACGATCAACACACCCTGTTTTATCAGATTTTCAAGCATTTGGTGAATAGACACTTAACTAATTGATTATGTTATATCATTACAATCAGTTGATTACAGGTTCACAATCAATGAAAAATCAGAACGCGAAACTACCACTGTCCGCGTCCATCCCCGGCTCTGGCAAACCACCAAAATCCAGGCAGTCCGCGAAAAACGCGACGCCAGCGACATCATCGAGGACGCCCTCACCCTCTATTTCACCAACCTAGGACAACAAACCTGACCAGCAACCCTGCAAAACCTCCCTAGCACAACCCCATCAGATCAGGACGATCAGTAAGCTAAACCCCAAGCACGTAGCCCCCTTTCACCCCTACCACCT
>JAAUSG010000020.1 GCA_012034055.1 Leptolyngbyaceae cyanobacterium RU_5_1
CTCATAGAAACTTATGTTCCAGTTAAAAATACTCGAATTGGACATGGCGACTCGCCATGTCCAATCGAGTATCTTGCCTAATCGTTCGTCAGCCCAATTCAGGCAGGGTTGGCTTGTACGCTGGTCTGCAGCAGATTGATGATGGCAGCTTTTTCCAGTAAGCCAATTAGCATTCCATCTGCTTGCACAACCGGCAGTGCAGTCAGCTTTTGCGTTTCAAGTAAATTCACGACGTCACTCAAGGGGCGATCGCTTTGCACAACGGTGGACGGATCAACCGGGTGCATCCGTTCGCCAACCGACGTTTCTGACCAGAGGGTGCTGGGAACGGTGCTCAAATCGTCAACCGCGATCGCGCCCACGAGTTGCCTGGCGTCATTGGTGACCAGGAATCTGCGCCAACCTCGGCGATCCAGAATTTGTTGGTCAGCAAACTCGCGCAGCGAGAGTTGGTCAGACACGACCGGGCTGTTGGAGATCACCGCATCTCCGGCAGTCAGTCCCGACAGCGAATCTTGCACAGCGGCATATTGAGCAGCCTGACCCGCATTCTGGAGCAAAAACCAGCCGATCAACAGGTTCCAAATGTTGGCAAAGCTGCCAGTTAGCACCAACGGTAACACCCCAGAGAGAATCGCAATTAAACCGAAGAGTTGTCCTACCCGACTGGCAACAGTAATCCCTTTGTACGGATTACCCGTAATCTTCCAGACCAACGCCTTGAGGATATTGCCACCATCCAGCGGCAGTCCAGGGATCAGATTAAAGAGGGCCAGCGCCAAATTGACATAGGCCAGCACATTCAGCACCGCCGCCAGCGGACCGGAAATTCCGGTCGTAATGCCGATCGCCGTGATTAACCCGAACAGCACCAGGCTCACCAGTGGCCCCGCGATCGCCACCCAAAACGCCTCAGCAGGGGTCTTCGGCTCTTTCTCTAAGCTCGCCAGTCCGCCAAACAAGAACAACGTAATCGACTTCACACCAACGCCTTGTTGTAGGGCAACGAAGCTGTGTCCTAACTCATGGGCTAGCACAGAGGCAAACAACAGCAACGCCGTCACCAGTCCCAGTATCCAGGGAAGAATGCCTGGCAACGTCGTGAACTGAGCGGCTAGACCACTGCCATAGGTTAGCGTCACCAGTCCCAAAATGAAAAACCAGGACGGGTTGATGTAAAACGGAATGCCAAACAAATTGCCAACCCGAATGTTGCCATTCATATCAGTCACCTCCGATAACTGCTGAAGGCGATCGCGATCGCCTTGATTTCAATCCATTGCCTGCAAAAATACTTGTTCATCTGCGTAGGCTTTTTACTCATGCTTCTACTGTAACGAAATGTAAAAAACTCTTTAATCTTACTGTGACCGCAATAACCGTCCCAGGAACGTTCGGTTTTCTAGCTGATTACGGAAACGTTAGACCACTGCTTGAATGAATAGTTATCCATCTCCGTTGCGATTGCTTGTCATTGCATTGTTGTTTCTGATTGTTTTTTCTAATGCACATCTATCCCTAATTCACATTTTCTAAAAAAGGGCATCTACCCTAGGATAGATGAGATGGTGTGAAAAAGTTGGTGTAATGAACATTTTGCATTAGTCCATCTACCTCAAGGAGAGTAAGCTGATGAAAACAGGGTACTCTGCCTTAACGGGCATATCCCTATCAATCATTGCTTCAGCGCTTCTATTGGTACTTGGTACAGTGAAACGAGCACAGGCGGTAAGCCTGACACTAAGATCTTCAGATCAACCAATAGGCTACGCTGAAAACTTTTTAAGCAGACCCGCTTTAAGTCAACCCGCTGATGCAAATCGCGATCGCGAACCTGAACAATCGGTTTGCATCGGGTGGGACGTGCTCAACATCAGCACGAATCAATTTCAAGGGTCTTGCATCCTGGTAGCTAATGCTCTGAGGTTGAGTGAGTTTAGCCTGTTTGGTGAATCCAGCCTGAGTTACTTAAGCGGTATCTCATCCAAGGTGGTTTGGTCCTCCAGTCCGTCGGGAACCGGAAAAAAACAGACTGTAATGGGAAAAAATGGGTACGCTCAGGTGGATTGGGAGACTGACCCAGGGTACAAAACGTTGATGGAGAGCAAAGAGCCACCTTCAATCATTGGAATTGCCCTGTTGCTAGGGGCTATCTATGGGTTGAGACATCTGCTCAAGAACCTGGTGGGAGATGAGTAAGTTCAACTGGGAGCCGGGTGATGACCCGTTGAAAGGCTGTGGGATTGCCCAATCCCCGCGCCAGAATTAACGCCCCTTGAATTTGCAAAATCGCATCTTCAGCGCGTTGCTGGGCAAGCTGGGGTTGAATTCCTTCCTCAATCAGGACTTCAGCGATCGCAGTAAGCCACTGATTCAAGCACTGTTGAATTTTCTCCTGGAAGCGATCGTGCGCTCCCATCAGCAGCACGGCAAACAAACAGGATTGCTGCCCACCTTCATAAAACTGACTGACGCGATCGCACATTTGAGTGAACCGAGAGATCGCGCTCCCCTTGCTGCGCAAAGACTGCAAAATGTGTCGCTCCAGCCCTTGCTCCAGGTACTCCAACACGGCAGTGGCCATGTCTTCTTTACCACCCGGAAAGTGATGATAAAGGCTGGCCTTGCCCAAACCCGTCACCTCAGAAATTTTGGACAGCGTTGCCCCTTCGTAGCCATACTGCCGAAACAGACACAACAACTGCACAGTCAGCTCGTTTTTGGACATTTTGAGTTCCAACTGAATGACCCATAGGACTTACGCAGAAGAGATCCCCCAACCCCTTTAAAAGGGGGCTTTAGAGGTTCCCCCCTTTTTAAGGGGGGTTAGGGGGGATCGAGATTTCAAGCTTCAAGTACGTATGTCCTAAGCCATTGCCAATGCAAGAAATGCTGGGTACATTCATTGTACCGAACGTTCGGTACAACTTCACCCTACTTTCCTACTTCCATGCCGACTATTCCTGGTTTTCGCCTTGGCGTTTACGTCTTCAAAGATGCTGAAATTGTTGATTATGCTGCACCTTACGGCGTCTTTTCCATTGCTCGCCGGTTTGATCCAGAGCTGGATGCGTTCTTAATTGCTGATGCCATGCGTCCCGTGCAAACGCAAGCAGGCTTCACCGTTTTGCCGAACTACAGCTTTGCCGATGCACCATCCATGAATGCATTTCTGATTCCAGGCGGGTTCGGAACCCGGCAAGAAACGCACAACCAACGCCTGCATCAATATATTCGCGCCCTGCCCCAGGAGTGTTTGTTGACCAGCGTTTGTACCGGCTCCTGGATTTACGGTGCGATGGGGCTTCTGGACGGATTAGCCGCCACCAATCGCAAAGAACCCGATCGCCTGGAACAGTCAAACTTTGGCACAGTGCCAATTGACCGTTTGGCGGCGATCGCCCCCGCCTGCAAAATCAGCCGCGCTCGAGTTGTAGACTCTGGACGTATCATTTCCGCTGGTGGGATTGCCTCTGGAATGGAAATGGGATTCCACTTACTCAGACGAGCCGGTTACGACGAACCATTCATCTCCGAAGTTGCCCGTGTTATGGAATACAGTCAGGCGTATGAGATTTATCGGCAAGATATTGAGGTGTTTAACTGATGATCAAACTCTATGGGTACGAATTGTCGGGCAATACTTACAAAGTCAAGCTGCTGCTTGCTCTGTTGGGCATCGACTACACCTGGGTAACGGTTGATTTGCTCAAAGGTGAGCACAAGCGTCCTGAATTCCTGACGCTTAACCCATTTGGTCAAGTTCCTGTTTTGGTGGAGGATGGTACAGCGATCGCGGATTCGCAAGCCATTCTGGTCTACATAGCACGACGATATGGGAGTGACCAATGGCTGCCGTTGGAGGCAGAACCCCTGAGTCGGATTGTGCGCTGGCTGTCGATAACGGCCGCTGAAATTCACCAGGGACCGGCGTCAGCGCGACTGTATTACGTGTTTAAAGCGACGAACCTCAATATTGAGGACGCGAATCAGCGATCGCAGTTCATTCTCACTCAGCTCAACCAGCATTTGGCAAACCGGGAGTGGCTAGAACTGGGCCATCCCACGATCGCAGATGTGGCAGCCTTTCCGTATGTCGCTCTCGCACCCGATGGCAAGATTGCCCTGGATGAGTATGCAAACGTGCTGGACTGGATTGAGCGGATCAAGCAACTACCCGGTTTCATAGGAATGCAGGGTATTGAAGCTCCTGTATAAAGGAGTCGCGATCCCCTGGCAAGCCAGAATTGACCAGGTTTGGGGCAAATACGTCTATTTCCATCTGCTGTAAAGTGTCCTCAATGCGTTGCTGGAGGTCAGGATTTCGTTTTACAAACTTGCGAAATGCCCGTTTAAACTTAGGCGTTAAAACCAACGGTCTCATGCTTCTGGCTCGTTCAAAGACTGACGCAAGGCTGTAATAACATCCTTGGCTGATTGTTTTTGGAATTTCCCTGCCCGGAAATCAGCCAAAGTCTGGTGAGCATCCGTAGATTGGGCAGATCAACGGAGTCAGGGTTTTGAGCCAGTTTTTCCAGGGTTTGTTCAAAAAGAGCGACTTCAGCGGGCGATCGCAGCAAGCGCTTGGCTTCCAGCACTTCAATCAGCGAATTCTGACTCATACAGTGCGCTCCTACTTTTCAAAAACACCAACCCAGGCTGATTTATTCATCTGCACTACTGATCGTAAACTTTGTCTAATCACTTCAGCACTCACAGACAATCTTTCAGCTGCATCCCTACCAATATCTCAAGGCAGGATAAAAAAGCTTATCTGCGAAGTCGTTCTCTGCATGGAATGATGAATTAAAGTTCCGTTATCGCTTTTCCGCATAGAACCACAATGAATTCGCAGGAAACGCAGGGGCAACAGAGTATTCAGGTGAAAGACTTTTCGTGGCAATTTTGGCCTCTGGTGCCGCTCTACCCATACAGCAGACGACAGACGATTCGCACCGAAGTGGTGAAAGACACGATCTGGACGTTCGACCAGAGCCAGGGCATCCTCTACGTCGTCGTGCCCATTCGGATGACCGTTGTCAAGCTGGAAGCCGGGGGATTGCTGATCTATGCGCCCGTAGCACCGACGCCGGAATGCATTGGGCTGGTTAACGAGCTGGTTGCACAGCACGGCGATGTTAAGTACATTATCCTGCCAACGATTTCCGGCTTAGAACATAAGGTGTTCGTTGGACCGTTTGCCAGACGGTTTCCAACGGCGCAGGTGTTTGTAGCTCCGAGCCAGTGGAGTTTCCCCATCAATCTGCCGTTAAGCTGGCTCGGTTTTCCACCAAACCGGACTCAGGTGCTTCCCGAAAACAGCCACAATGCTCCCTTTGCCAATGAGTTTGATTATGCCCTGTTGGGACCGATCGAACTTGGTCCAGGACGCTTTGCAGAAGTCGCCTTTCTGCATCGGCGATCGCGCACCTTGCTGGTCACCGATTCGGTAGTTTCGGTTCCAGAAGCGCCACCCGCGATCGTCCAATTGGAACCCTATCCCCTGCTGTTCCACGCCAGAGACAGCGCATTCGATGTCGTTGAGGATAATCCAGCCAACCGCCGCAAAGGATGGCAACGGATCTGCCTGTTTGCCCTGTATTTCCGTCCCAGCGTATTAGATATTGCCAAAACCGTTCCGTCGATTCGGGATGCCCTCAAAGCGCCCGATCGCTCCAGAAAGGCCTATTCGGCTGGTTTCCATTCAACTGGAAACCAGGTTGGCAACAGTCATTTGATGCGTTACGAACGGGCGATCGCCTGCTCGTTGCCCCCATTCTGCAAACCCTGATCCTCAACCGCGCCCCCCAGGAAACGATTGATTGGGCTGGCAAGATTGCTGAGTGGGATTTTCAGCAGATTATTCCCTGCCATTTTGATGCCCCCATCCAGGCAACCCCGCACCAATTCCGGCAAGCGTTCGCCTTCCTTGAGCAGCGATCGTCGGTGGGTCAAGATAATTTCATGCCCAGTCTGCCTGATGCTGATTTTGAATTACTTAGAGAACTGGATGAGACCCTGAAACAAAGCGGCATCGTCCCACCAGCGAAGGAGAAAGTGTAAGTTTTCATTTCATCTCTGACCCACATAGACGATAGAATTATCCCCTGTGTTTTCGCCTTTGTTGTTTACGCTTTTGCCTTTCAATTTCAGCGATCGCTTTGGGAAACGAAATGATCATGTCCTGATAATCCTGTACATCCCAAGTCCAGAATTTAAACGTATGGGCGATGTCATTGACCACTTTGTATTGAGCAGCCCTTTTCATTGTGAAATCAGCAATCAATTCATAGTAGGGATCGCCTTCCTGCATCGTCACAGCAATACTTTGACGATTATCAGTCAGCTCTGCCGCTGCCGCTTTCATACTATCCAGATTCTTGTCAGTGGCTAGACTGGAAACCAGAATTTTAACTCGTACACTCATGGGACCGAATTCCATGATGAGTTCATCCCGCTAGACAAATAGCTTTGTGAGTTATTGAAGATTACAGTGGACGATGAAACCAAAGTGACTCAATCATTTCTGTTTCAAGGGTCCCAGATGGTGATCGCTTCAACCGTTTAAGGTTCACGCCCACCTCTGAATTGCTCTCTAGCTGTTCCAAAATGAATGCGCCATAATATCGTTCGATCGCCTGCTTTGCCAGCTTCTGAGTTTTCCAAATCTGGGCTTCTTCCAGCATGTTGGTGATGCCGATGAACTTCTCGTCACTGCCATCAAAGTCAAGAGAGAAGTTGGCTGCATAAGCGTTTGCCTCTGGTATCAGCACCAGAATGTAGCCGAGTTGTTCATCCTTCTTGACCCCAAAGCCCTTTCCCATTGTTTAACAACTGCCCATCACTGATCCATCATTTCACAGATGTCACCAACCCACACGTGTTGACTGCTGTAGAAGTCTCCTTGCTGCTTTAACGTCTTTTTCTAGCGCCCTCGTCTCAGGTCGTAAATGATCTTCTCCAAATACCAGCGCTCTGGTTTGCCCGGATTCTTTGCCTTCTCCAGGGCAACCAGTTGTTCGGCGGTCTCCTGGCGTTGTTTAACCAAATTGAGCAGTTGTTTCCGAAGTGGAGTAATTCCAGCATCTTTGGGAAAGAGTTGCCATCCAGGAGTTCTGTTTGACTTGACGTGAGATCGCCTGCGGTTTTGTCGCATGACGGGGCGATCGCCTGCTGAGCCAATTGAGCGGTACCCTTGCGTCCGCCCGCTTTGTTTAAGTAGCCAAAGAGCGCCAATCAGTCCCACGATCAGGAAAAGCTTTGTAATCGGTGCATGAAACAGGTCTGATCCCAGCGCGATCGCGCTTCTGGGAATGCCCACTAAGTCGGTGATTGACAGGACAAACTGCCAAAACGCTCGACTAAACGCTGGAACAAATAAAAATAACCCAAAAATAATCCACAGCCCGTAGCTGCCAATCTTGTTGAGCCGATTTTGAATCCGTTCCGGCAACCAGGGTTCGATAATGCCGTAGCCATCTAATGAGGGAATGGGAAGTAAATTGAGCACAACGGCGGAAGCTTGCAGCAAGATCAGAAAGGCTAGACTGCCCTCAAACCAGCCCATGTTCCCCAGGTCTATCCACCCAAGCTGAAACGGAATTGCCAACAGCAGCACCAGGAGACTATTCGTAACAGGGCCTGCGGCTGAAACAGCGCTTTTCCAGACGCGATCGCGCAATCGATTGTGATTGATGTAAACCGCGCCACCCGGTAGTGCAATTCCACCCATCAACAGAAAGATCAGTGGAAATAACAGACTGACCTGGGGATCGGTGTACTTCAGCGGATTGAGCGTCAAGTATCCCTTCTCTTTAACTGAGGTATCTCCGCCCCAATACGCCACAACTGCGTGGCCAAACTCATGCAGACACACTGAAATTGTCCAACCCAGGAAGATCACAATTCCGGCAACCCACATATACCTCCACTTCAAAGTCCTAAAGAAACTATCAGCGCTAAGACTCAGTTTTCCGCAGCTACTTTATCTTTTAGGGCTTACGCAGGTAAACAGAACGTGCTTTGTGAGCAAACCAGAACAAAGATAGCGTGAAGGATATCGTGAAGTTCTAGCAGCAGAATTGTATTCCACTTATTCACCAGCTACAGTCTACCTATATTGACAAAAGCCAAGCAGAAATGCCGTTGGCAGTGGATTACCTGCTTGCCTGCGCAAAGTCAAATCCCTTTCTCGAGACCTTTGCCCACCATCCATTAATCCACCTCCTATGAAAATTCCATTTTCACCGCTTCATGTCACTGGTCAAGAACTTGAGTACGTTTACCAAGCCGTAACCAGTGGGCAGCTTGCCGGAGATGGCAGTTTTACTCAGAAGTGTCAGAGTTGGCTAGAAGAGACGATCGGCTCTCAAAAAGCACTCCTCACCAACTCCTGTACGGCAGCCTTAGAAATGGCAGCGATTCTGGCCAATATTCAGCCTGGAGACGAGGTGATTCTGCCATCTTTTACCTTCGTTTCAACGGCCAATGCGATCGTGTTGCGGGGGGGAGTACCAGTCTTTGTAGACATCCGCCCAGACACATTGAACTTAGATGAGTCTAAGGTTGAGGCCGCCATTACGCCCAAGACAAAAGCAATCTCGCCGGTTCACTACGCGGGTGTCGGCTGTGAGATGAACGAACTGATGACCCTGGCAAAGCAATATCAACTAACCGTCATCGAAGATGCGGCTCAAGGGATTCTGGCGACTTATGAAAATCAGCCAATCGGAAGCTTTGGAGACATGGCAGCATTTAGCTTCCATGCAACCAAAAATATTGTGTCTGGTGAGGGGGGAGCATTAGTCATTAATAATCCCACTTTGGTGGAACGAGCAGAAATTATTTGGGAAAAGGGCACTAATCGCAGCCAATTCTTTCGAGGAGAGGTTGATAAATACACCTGGGTCGATATTGGCTCCTCCTTTTTGCCGAGTGAGTTGACGGCTGCTTTTCTCTGGGCACAGTTACAGCAAGCGAAAGAGATTAACCAGCAACGGATGAGGGTCTGGCAGCAGTATCACAAAGCCTTTGAGGGATTGGAGCTAGCATCCAAGGTTCGTCGCCCGTGTATTCCAACTCACTGCCAGCACAATGCCCACATCTACTACTTGCTGACCAATAATGTAGATACTCGGACAGAACTATTGGCTCGTCTGAAAGCTGCTGGAATTCAAGCCACCTTTCATTACGTCCCCCTGCACAGCTCTCCTGCAGGACAGAAGTTTGGTCGGGTTTCAGGAGGGATGAGTGTCACAAACATGACGAGCGATCGCATGGTTCGCCTGCCGCTTTCAGCCAGCCTGACCGTAGACCAGGTGGATTACATCATCGCCACTGTCCTGGATGTGTTTAATGCAAAGTCAACGTTGACAGAGGCTTACCGTTAAGGCTCATGGATGAAATAACTCCGAATGCTTGTGTAGCTTGTGTAGGATGTGTTAGCACAGCGTAACGCATCTTTTCCAGGGATTGATGCGTTACGGCTATCGCCTAACACATCCTACAACGTTCGATATTATTGAATTCCGATTCCTAACCGTCAGAGACAGCGGCTGAAGCCTCCTGCGCGGGTTCTAATACAGCCCCTTTGCCGGTTTGAGCCTGCAGTTCTTGGGACCGTAATGCCAGGTAGAGACGATTTAACGCATTCACATAAGCTTGAGCAGAGGCAACGATAATGTCGGTGTTGGCAGCGCGGCCTGAGAAAATTCGATCGTTGTAGCGCAGGCGAATCGTGACTTCTCCGATCGCATCAATCCCGGCTGTCACGGACTGAACCGAAAACTCAATCAACTGGTTGGGAACATTCACGACTCGGTTAATGGCTTTATACACGGCGTCTACCGGACCCGTTCCGGTTGCTGCATCGGTTAGCTCCTGACCCTCTGGAGTCCGCAACGTGACCGTTGCCGTCGGACAAGCATGGTCGCCACAGGAGACTTGCACCAGTTCGAGTCGGAATAGATCAGGAGCCTGTTGAATTTCGTCGTTAACGATCGCCTCCAAATCCCAGTCCGTAATTTCCTTCTTTTTGTCTGCCAGCTCCTTAAAGCGAACGAAGGCCTTGTTGATATCCTGTTCCGTTAATTCAAACCCCAGTTCCTTAAGGCGAGAGCGGAAGGCGTTGCGACCCGACAGCTTACCCAACACGATTTGATTGTCGGTCAAGCCAATCAACTGGGCATCCATAATCTCGTAGGTGAGCTTATTCTTCAGCACGCCATCCTGATGAATGCCGGATTCATGGGCAAAGGCATTCGCTCCGACGATCGCCTTGTTTGGCTGTACCAACATCCCCGTCAGATTAGACACCAGGCGCGAGGTCTTGTAAAGCTGGCGTGTGTCGATGTTGGTCAGCGGCTGCTCCGAGTCTACAGGGCGACCAAAGAATGGATTGAAATATTGCCGTCGCACATGCAGCGCCATCACCAATTCTTCCAGCGCTGCATTACCGGCTCGTTCACCAATGCCGTTGATGGTACATTCCAACTGGCGGGCACCGTTCTTCACCGCCTCTAAGAAATTGGCCACTGCCAAGCCCAAATCATTGTGCCCGTGAACGGAAATAATTGCCTGATCAATGTTGGGGACGTTTTCCTTGATGCCGCGAATCAAGGCTCCAAACTCAGATGGGGTCGTGTAGCCAACGGTGTCAGGAATGTTGATCGTGGTCGCACCGGCGGAGATCGCCCGTTCCAACACAGCGTAAAGATACTCAGGATCACTGCGTCCAGCATCTTCTGGCGAAAACTCTACATTGCTGACCAGGGATTTGGCATAGGCAACCATTTCCTCCGCGATCGCCAACACCTCCTGACGAGTCTTCTTCAGCTTGTATTCCAGGTGAATATCTGATGTGGCAATAAAGGTGTGAATTCTAGAATGGGCGGCTGGTTTCAGAGCTTCAGCGGCGACTTGAATATCCGGTCGGGTTGCCCGCGCCAGTCCGCAGATAACCGGACCATCCGGCATACCCACGGTTTGGGCGATTTTTTGAACGGCTTCAAAATCTCCAGGGCTGGAATAGGGGAAACCCGCTTCAATCACGTCTACACCCAGTCGAGCCAGTTGCCGCGCAATGGTCAGCTTCTCATCCACATTCAGCGTTGCACCGGGAGATTGTTCTCCATCGCGAAGTGTCGTGTCAAAGATGATAATCCGGTCGTTCTGTGACTGAGTGTTCATAGGTAATGACGAAAATTTTTGCAGCAAAGATGACGCTATCTGCATACTAGCCTACCGCTTCTGCAGAGAAATCTGGCCCTTTTTAATCGAGGGCTTACACAGGTAAGGGGGCATTGGTAGTGGGTAATCGGACATTCAGCCAATCACCCACTACTGACTACCAATGACCAACCACCAATGACACTCTTCAATAGTCAACCTTTTCAATTGCTTTACGAATGTCATTCAAATCAATGTAGCGATCGGTGGCATTTCTTAGCTCTCTGGCAATCATGCCTTCCGTCGAAACAACCGTAATGTGAGTGCTTTTGCCCCGTAACAGCTCGATCGCCCGTTCAAAATCACCGTCTCCACTGAACAGCACCACGCGATCGTATTGATCAACGGTGTTGAACATATCGACGACAATTTCAATATCTAAGTTCGCCTTCTGAGAATAACGCCCTGAATTGTCATCGTAATACTCTTTCAAAATCTTGGTTCTGACGGTATACCCCAAACTAATTAGGGCATCGCGGAAACCCCGTTGATCTTGGAGATCCTTGAGTCCGGTGTACCAGAAAGCATTGACCAAAACAACTTCTGGGTCATTGGTGAAATACTCTAATACTCGTTTGGGGTCAAAAAACCAACCATTTTTCTGCTGAGCATAGAACATATTGTTGCCGTCTACAAAAATAGAAAGACGGTTTGCTGAGTATTGCATAGAAACTTAGGAGTAAAAGACAAATTAATTTGGATAACCAATTGTAACAAGTTAACTTATACAGGTTAGCGACGCGATCGCCCTAGAGCACAACTCAATCAACTTTATAATCCTAATCCATGTTCAATGGCTGCCTTGCTTGACCTGAACATTTCAAACACTCGAAATGGGCATGCTTTATTCGTAAAGACAGACGATACTGACCTTCTTAACAGTAAGCTTACAAAGCTAGGGAAGAGATGAGTGTATAAAAAATTCACCTGAATTCGCATACTTATTTCGATTTGGGTATTCAGCGTTTTATCCAGAATCTTGACAAAGACTAGACATTTAACTGGACATAGTAAAGATTACTGCTCCTATTTTCGCAAAAAAGAAACCCTGACGCTAATTAGCAGAATTATTGCCGATTTTAGCGGCATTTTGGAGGGCAGTGAAAACTGTTGTAGTGTCAATGACCCTAGCCAATGAACTGACCGATAAGCTCTAATAGTATAGGTTCTGTTGATGATTTTGTTTGCTGTGGGGTGAGTTCCATCTATTGGCTGTTAAACCACGTCCAGCTCGGAATCTGTAGCTTTCCCTTAAGAAAAACTTCAGGTCTGGACATGGACAAGGTTTAATGTTTTGCGCGAGGTTTACAAATGTCTGAAGCACCACTCCCTGAAACTGAAACCCATGTTGTGGAAGTGTCACCAACAGGCAATCGTCCCTCACGGCGCTTCTCCCAGAGCCTAAATCCCAAGACAATGCTCTCAAAGGTGCGTCTGGCCAGGCTGGGTCTGTCGAACGTTGGACATCTGCTGATGGGTGTATTTGCAATAACGGCTGGACTGATGACCGCTAATCAAGCGCATCTGGCTGAGCTGCTGGAGTGTCATGCACACACTCTATTTTTTGACATTCGCGGCCCTGTGGAGACACCCAAAATCACTTCTGATGACGAGGCGATCGTGATTCTGGCAATGGATGACACGACCATGACTCAGGGCACGGAGGTCTACGCCGGAAACCCGGAACAGTATTCATATTTTGCCTCGATCTCCCGCTGGCCCTGGCAACGCACTGCTTATGCGATCGCCATCGATCGCTTGATGCAAGCCGGAGCAAAAGCGGTCGTTTTGGATGTGGTGTTAGATGCACCCAGCGGTTACGGACCTGAAGATGATCAGCAACTGCAAAGGGTTCTGAAGAAGTATCCAGGACGGATTGCCCTGGCCACTAAGTATGAGAGCGATCAAGAACGCGAAGGAGATTTGATCAAACCATTACTTCCCAATCAAACCTTTCGGGATGCCTCATCAGTGATCGGCTTCATCAACTTTCCCCTCAATCGGGATGGTCGCATTCATAAGCTAGGGAGTGAATACCCAAAGCTAGAGGCACAAACCTATCCTGATACCCTCGCCAAGGCCTTTTTGAAACAGACTGACGAGATCCCCTCATTGGCAGAAGGCGCTCTCAGAGCTGGTCAACAGCCTTACGTTTCGCCAAGTGGACAAAATATTTTCTTTTATGGTCCAGGTGGCACCTTCAAACAAGTTCCGTTCTGGTGGATGCTAGACCCAACGAACTGGAGCGTTGCTCAACGGGAGCAAACCTTTAAAGACAAAATTGTCCTGATTGGACCAATGGGTGGCGGCGGAATCTTTCAAGATTTCCATGCCGCACCCTTTTCGGGCAGTTGGTTGAATCCAAACAAGATGGCAGGGATTGAAATTCAGGCAAACGCGATCGCACCCTGCTTGAAGATAAATCTGTTGCCAACGCCATCCCCAATCTGGTTGGACAAGGCTGGTTTGTCTGCATTCTGGTATTGGCAGCCGGTATTTTGCAGACCCGCACGCTGCGTCCATTGCGTCGCTTTGGAGTGGCAGCCGCGATCGCCCTTATCTGGGGAAGTTTAAGCTATATCGTTTTCGTCCAGGAGCGTTTGGTTTTGCCCACCGCCGTTCCCATGCTGGCAATTTTCTTCAGTGGCTCTTCTTACCTGTTCACTGGAGTTGTGAGTGAAAAACTGAAGCTGAAGCGAGCCGTGAAGAAATTCGCGAGTTCACCAGCCGTTCAGGAACTGGTTAGCGTCAGTCAACAAAGCGATTTGCAGCCTCTGATTGAAGAGCACCATCAGGAAATTATTGGTAGAAAGCTGGGCGGACGTTATGTCATTGTCCGCGACCTGGCGTCTGGTGGATTCGGTAAGACCTATATTGCTGAAGACACACTCAGACCAGGCAATCCGCTCTGCGTTGTTAAACGATTAAGACCTGCCAGCAACAACCCCAAGGTCTTGAGGCTGGCACAGGAACTGTTTGACCGAGAGGCCAAAACACTAGAGAAATTAGGTAGACACAACCAAATTCCGCAACTGTTGGCATACATCAACGAAGATGAGGAGTTTTACCTGGTTCAGGAATATGTTGAAGGAAAAGCGTTGATTGATGAGCTGTCCCTTGGTAATTTGCTGGGGCGGCTTCCTGAACGAAGGGTGGTTGAGATTCTTCAAGAACTCCTACAAATCCTGGAATTTGTTCACCAGCAAGGAGTCATTCACCGGGATATTAAGCCTGGCAATATCATCCGACGGTACTCTGACAACAAACTGGTTCTAATCGACTTTGGTGCCGTGAAGCAACTTAAGCAACTGGTAGAAACTGAAACTGAAGCGGTTGCCACGAAACTGACTGTGGCAATTGGTACAGATGGCTTCATGGCTCCGGAACAAGCAGATGGAAAGCCATGCTTTGGCAGTGATATCTATTCAGTAGGAATCACGGGCATTCAAGCATTAACGGGAATCTCAGCAAGCAAGCTGAAGGATAAGCGAGATTCGCGCACGGCTGAGCTGATGTGGAAAGAAAACGCTCAAGTCAGTCATACCCTGGCAGAAATCCTGGATAAGATGGTGTGTTACAACTTTGCTGAACGCTACAAGTCTGCGACAGCAGCTCTGGAAGCACTGAGTCCCCTGGCTGACTATGCACAACAATCTTTACTCCTGGATGATGTATTAAACATTCAGCACGCATCTGCAGATGTGGAAGATTCAGTCGTGGAAGAAACCCGTCCCTGGCCTGAGACCTTCAGTTAAGAACAATGAACAATTCAAAATGCAAAATTAAGAATGGAAAACCCTGACTGGTAGCCAATTTTTAATTTTTAACTTTGAATTTTTAATTAAAGCTCGACGAAACTACTGAAGAGTGTCCTCACGATTGTCCAACCACAGTCCTACTGTAGATGTGGTATCCGGAGCTTCTTCTTCAAGGCTGCTTTCTGGAGTTTGTCGAGTTACGAATGGTAAAAATGCGCCTCTCAGTCCGCGTTTGACGCGCTCTGGCGTTCCCTCAAACACAACAAACAAAGGATAGATACTCTCAGACCCCTCGCTAAGAATATGCCGATAACGCAATGGCATATCCCATTCGTAGCCCCTGCTCAACCACACCTGAGTTTGTCGCCATCGGCTGAGTAGGTCTGAAAAATCTTCATGTGGGCGGTGGACAAAGATGAATACTTCCACTCCAGCTTTGATTTTCCACTCTGGATCGCACATCAAGATCGCGATATCGCAAGGCAAGCACAGAGTTTCGCTGGAGGTTGTATGAATAGGACTGTTTGTGGCAGAAACGGAACCCCGGAGTCGAACAATCGGAAGTGGGATGGCAATGATGCTCTCATCTGGACGACGCATACTGGGGATCAGTTCTAGATAAGGGCGAAATTGCCGCAACAAAGCGATCGCGGCTGACACGGTGCTATACTCCGCTAACGCCTCTTCATAGTGAGATTTCTGAATAAACATAGTCGTGCTAACCGTTAAACCAGCAAAACCCTCCACCTGAGCAGAGGGTTGCAAAATACGAATGTCTCTTCCAATCCAAACCATTAGCCCTCTGAGAAATCATCCCATCCCCTTCTAGAAACTGGAGAATGGTTGGAATTAGCCCAGCGCATCGAAAACTGTGAATATCGGCAAGTACATCGCCAGCAAGATTGAACCCACCATACCGCCCAGAAATACGATCATGATCGGCTCCATGATGGAGGTTAAGGCTTTAACAGCCTGCTCAACCTCGTCCTCGTAGAAATCAGCCACTTTGGTCAGCATCAAATCCAGTTCACCGGTCTCCTCACCGATACTGATCATCTGAATCGCCATCAGCGGAAACACCTGCTCCTTCTGCAACGCAATACTGATCATGCCCCCCGTTTGAATCTCACGGCGTGCTTCATCGACAGCATTGGCAATGATTTGATTCCCGGCTGTGTCTCGGACAATTTCCAAGCACGTTAAAATCGGCACACCAGACCGAGTTAATGCCCCAAAGGTTCGACAAAACCGGGCTGTAGATGACTTCTGAATCAGGTCGCCAAACAATGGCATTTTCAAGAGCAACCGGTCTACGGTCTCACGACCAACTCGGGTTTTGTAATACTGTCTGAATGCAAAAATTGCAACAGCAATCACCACAATGGACAAGAAAACGTTCTTGATGTCTTGTACAAAATAACTAATGCCCATCATGAACTGGGTGAATACTGGCAGCTCAACCCCAAGGTCATTGAAAATGTTGGCAAAAACGGGTAGCAGGAAGCGTACCATTGCGAAAAAGATTAGAATCGCCAACACCCCTACCGTAACCGGATAGGCCATCGCCGATTTAATCTGGTTTTGCAGCCGAGCAATGTCCTCTAGCAGCTTCGACAAACGGTTTAGTACTTCATCGAGTACGCCACCGACCTCGCCCGCCTGGATCATTGCGGTATACAACTTGTCAAAGCATTCAGGGTACTTACGCATTGAATCAGACAAACTAATGCCCTGTTGAACATCCGCGCTGACACCCATGAGGGCTTTCTTGAGTTTGGGGTTCTGGCATTGCTCGGACAACACTCCAAGTCCTCGCACCAATGCCACACCCGCATTCACCAAAGCCGCAAATTGGCGCGAGAACACTGCCTTGTCTTTGACAGTGACTTTTGCAAAGCGGGTGCTTAACTCCTTCAGATCAAAGTTCAGAGAAACGCTTTCGTCCTGCTTTAACTCTTGAACAAATAGACCTCTTTCGCGCAGGGTTGCGCGTGCATCTCTAATCGAATCGGCAACGAGCCTTTCTCGTCGAGAACCTCTAGCATCTTGAACACGGGCAACAAAGGTAGGCATGGCAGGGTTACCTCTGACAATTGAAGGAGTGTATAGCTACGATGGCATCATACCCGCTTCTGCAGAATTCGATTTCGATTATTTCCAGCGATTCACTGAAATGCAGAAGCAAGTGAGCACCTAACGCCTGCTTGTGGTTGCCCCGGCTGGGGATGCTCCAGCGGGTGCAGTGCCAATTAAGCGCTGAAGTTCGTCCGGGCGAGAGGTTTTGGACATCGCTGATTCAAAGGTGATGATGCCTTGTTTGTATTGGTCTGCCAAAACTTTCTCCAGGGTTTGCATCCCCAACTTACCGCCAGTTTGGATCGCTGAGTAAATTTGGGCTGTTTTTCCTTCACGAATCAGGTTGGCGATCGCAGGTGTCACAATCATAGTTTCTTGAGACATGATCCGCCCGTATTCACCGGGCCTGAGATTTTTCCTGGGAACCAGGGTTTGGCTAAATACAGCGACCAGAGAGTTTGAGAGCTGCACACGAACTTGAGTTTGCTGATCGGCCGGGAAAACGTCAATCATCCGGTCAACCGTTTGAGCGGCTGAACTGGTGTGCAGCGTGGCAAATACCAGGTGTCCCGTTTCTGCGGCTGTAATTGCCAGAGAGATGGTTTCCAAATCCCGCATCTCGCCCACCAGAATAATGTCAGGATCTTCTCGCAACGCCGCTCTCAAAGCATTGGCAAAACTCTTGGTATCCTCACCCAGTTGACGCTGGTGAATCAAGCTCTTCATCGGTTCAAAGACATACTCAATCGGATCTTCAACGGTTAAGATATGCTCTGCCCGAGTCCGGTTAATCATATCGATCATCGAAGCCAGGGTTGTCGTCTTACCCGAACCGGTTGGTCCGGTGACGAGAATTAACCCCCTTGGCTTTTCTGCCATTTCTCTGACTACATCTGGCAGTCCGAGCTTGTCAAAGCTGGGAATCTTAGAGCTGAGGGCACGTAGGGCAGCCGCATAAGTCCCCCGATCCTTGTAGACGTTGACGCGGAAACGAGCAAGGCCCCTAACGCCGTAGGAACAGTCAAGTTCCCAGTTCTGCTCAAGATTTTTGCGCTGCGTGTTATTCAACATGCTGAAAATCAAGCGTTGACACTCCTCGGCGGTCAAGGGTTGATCGCCAACGGGCTGCAGCTTACCGCTGATGCGGAAGTAGGGAGGCAACCCAGCAGTCAGGTGCAGGTCGGAGCCACCTAGCTCAATCAACTGCTCCATCAGGTCTTCAATCATTAACTCCATGAAGCTTGCTCCTTGCGCGATTAGTAGTGCGACTTGATTGGTGATTCAGTGGCGATCGCTATCATCGCTGCTAAAAATGAACTGACTTAGAACCCTAGTCTACCCACTTACTGCTTGATGCTTTCAAAGCTTGGAAAGCAATTAGAGTTGGCGGTTAGCTATTGGAGATGTTTCTTCACTCCTGGAAGCGTGACGTTAAACAGTAGGGGCAATCCAGCCACTCCTGCTTAAGTTCTGCGCTGCAGCTTCGGCAAGTCAGAGAACTCTTGCGTTTTGTCTTCAGTTCAGATTCCAAACCGGAGTCAGTAAAGGTTACCCGCTCAATCTCTTCTAAGGTAGTTTCTCCTCGGCTGACCAGATTCAAACTGTAGGCCAGCAGAGTTTTCATTCCCTCTTCGACCGCGATTTCTTTAATCGTTTCAGTAGGGGCCCGCTGGCTAATTAAACTTTGAATCTGCTCACTCCCCCGCATTACCTCGTAAACACCACAGCGTCCTTTGTAGCCAACACCGTTGCACTTTGGGCAGAGTTGGCCTTTTGCTCTTGCCTCTTGAATTTCGTGAGTTTGCAAGGTGTTCGCTTTGTATAGCGTAATTTCTTCATCGCTGGAAACGAACAAACCAAAGCGGGCCAGCTCGTCTCGACTGGGAGTATAAGGAATACGGCACTCATCACAGACCTGTCGAACAAGGCGTTGAGCAATGATCCCAATCAAGGAACCGGAGACCATGAAGGGTTCAACGCCCATTTCATCGAGTCGGGCGATCGCTCCCGCCGCATCATTCGTATGCAGCGTTGTTAAGACAAGGTGTCCAGTCAGCGCCGCTTCAATGGCCGTCTTCGCTGTCTCTTTGTCTCGCGTCTCACCCACCAGAATCACGTCCGGGTCTTGACGCAGAAAAGCCCGTAGAATTAGCGCAAAATCCATCCCCTTTTCCCGGATCACCTGAACCTGAGTCAGCCCCTGCAGAGTGTATTCAATCGGGTCTTCTACAGTACTGATATTGACACCAGGGTCATTCCGCTCTGCCAATGCAGAATACAGCGTGGTTGTTTTACCAGATCCTGTTGGTCCAGTGACCAGAATCAAACCAAACGGGCGTGCAACCATTTCTTGGACAATCTTTAACGTTTCTGGATCTCCAATCAGCTTGTCTAACCCAAGCTGAGTAGTGGTGTTGTCCAAGATCCGCATTACGACCTTTTCACCGTATTTACTCGGCAGCGTGCTGACCCGGAAGTCGATATTACGGTTTTCGTACCGACGACGAATTCGTCCATCCTGCGGCAGTCGGCGTTCAGCAATATCCAACTGCGCCATGATTTTGAAGCGCGCCGTCAGGGATGGAATGATTTTTTTAGGGAATGGCTCAAACGCTTCCCGCAAAACACCATCCTTACGATAGCGAACCCTTAAGAACTCCTCCTGGGGTTCGACATGAATATCAGACACCCCTTCCTGCAGAGCCTTAATAATGATCTTGTTAGCCAGGGCAATGACAGGGGCGCTTCCGCGTCCGCAACATCCAGATTGGTATCGGCTTCCTCCGACGCCTCTTCCAAATCTAAATACCCAAGACTTTCCAAATCGGACTGAATGTCAACCTTCTCCTGCTGCTCAACCTGCTTTTGCCGCTCGACCTGTTCATCTAGATAAGCGGAGATGATTCGTTGAAAGTCTTCTCGAGTAATCACCAAGCGTTGCAACGCAAAGCCTTTCGGGCGTAGAACTCGATTCAGGTCGTCTTGAGCCGTTAAATTATCTGGATTCACCATCGCAATTAGGACGGATGGAGGCTCTGTGTCGCTCTTGGACAAAGGCACCAAGCTATGACGACGGCACATGTCAATTGGAACAAGTGTATCGATCAGATCGCCAACTTTATTGGTCGGAATCTGGTTGACTTCAGGGTCAAGCGACTCGACGCCATAGAGAATTTTTAGTTCAAATAGCTGCTGCTTTTTATACTGCCTGATTAGATCTGGAGAGAGGTGTTGTCCGGTTAAAGACTCCAGAATGTCTAACAGAGGGCGGCCCGTTTTGCGACTCTCGACAAGGGACTGTTGCATCTGTTCAGTGTTGACATAGCCAGACTGAACTAGCTTATTCCCAAAAGGAGAAAAATTATTTTGGACGACAAGGGCACGGCGCTGTGAAGAGGAGTTAGTCATAGCTGGTGGAAGATGAATTCCTTGTGGAGTAGATAGAGTATCCCAGAGCCGTCCGCTCTAACGATGCCAAGAACGCGATGAATAGAATCCAGGCACTGGGTCAAATCTCTGTGCAGGTAACAGGTGAGTAAGTAGAAATGTTAACAAGTCAGGGATTGTGTAGATTCTTCAGATAATAGCCCCTGTTGCTGTTTTCGTCAGGCTTTACGGCGATCTTTTGTGTCAGCGATCCCACGGTTCTAGACTTTCAGCTTCAAGCGTTTACGGCGATCGGTTGGGCTAACCTAGTAGTTGGTATCAAGAGTATGCGACAGCTATTTCCGGTTAGGGATGAGTTAGGGGTGAAAGAGCAAAAGGTAACTAATGTTGGAGCAATGATCAAAAGACGGTGTAGGAAGCATGAGAAAGCATTAATACTTGGCGTGGGCGGTCAGTTGAGGAGTTAGGGAGGACGTGACAAGGAATACAGGATGGAGAGTAATTCTAGTCTAAGAGTTTTCTTAAGAAATTTTGATTAAATGAATTCAAGGCAGCTTGAGCAGAGTGGGTTGATTCAAGTTTAGGGTTTGTTATCTCTGTTGCTGCCCATTTTCTGTAGCGACTAGGATGAATCTTAGTAGATCAGTAGACGTAGATCAGTAGACAGTCTTCATTGCGATTGGAAACCCATAATGATTGACGAAGAGAATCAGTTAGATGAAATGCAACCTTCGACCGTCGATTCTACAGCGACGGGTGTGTCTTCTGAGCAGGAGGATCAGGAGGGTGTGAATCCTGCTGAAATGCATGAAAGCTTGATGGAGCCGGGCAGTTCTGATTTCGCCGACGACGCTGTAAATTCGGCTGTCTCAGATCCAGCCGTGGGTGAGGTGTTGAACGGAGTGGATTATCAAGCGAAGCCGTTAGAGATGCAGGGTGAGATTCAGGCGCTGACGGTGCAGTTGGAAGACCGGACAAACCAGTACATGCGGATTGCGGCAGATTTTGATAATTACCGCAGGCGGACTCAACGTGAGAAGGAGGAGTTTGAGCAGCAGGTGAAATGCTCGACGATTAGCGAGTTGCTGCCGGTTGTTGATAATTTTGAGCGGGCGCGATCGCACATTAAGCCTCAAACTGAGCAAGAGACGGCCATCCATAAAAGCTACCAGAGTGTTTATAAGCAACTAGTGGATTGCCTGAAGCGGATTGGAGTGTCTCCAATGCGGTCTGAAGGGAAGGAGTTTGACCCCAATTTACATGAAGCCGTGATGCGGCAACCCACGGATGAGTATGCAGAAGGAACGGTAATCGAAGAGTTGCAGCGCGGTTATATGCTGGGCGATCGCGTCCTCCGCCATGCGCTGGTAAAAGTTGCTGCTCAACCAGAGCCCATGATAACCTCGGAGGAAATAGACCAGGGTAATTCGGAAGGCTAACTGTTTTTTTGAACGAGCGCTGGCTTCAGAGTCTAATTTGAGAATACTTTAGAGTCAGCGGATTTTATCCCTAGATGGTAAAGCTTCTAAAACAGATGCCCCTCACCAGCTAGTTCAATCCACATTCACCGTATGTATCTTTAACTGCCACTAGTCATGGGAAAAGTCATCGGGATCGACCTGGGAACGACGAATAGCTGTGTTGCGGTCTTAGAAGGTGGTCAACCTAATGTGATCCCCAGTGAAGAAGGGGGGCGAACCACGCCAAGTATGGTGGGGTTTGGCAAGGCGGGCGATCGCCTCGTTGGTCAGCTTGCCAAACGACAGGCGGTCACCAACGCTGAAAATACCATCTTCAGTATCAAACGGTTTATTGGTCGCCGCTGGGATGATACAGAACAGGAACGATCCCGGGTTCCCTACACCTGTGTCCGAGGTAAGGACAGTACGGTGGATGTCCAAATTCGAGGCAAAACCTACACCCCTCAAGAGATCTCGGCAATGATTCTGCAGAAGCTGAAGCAGGATGCTGAGAGCCATCTGGGTGAGGCTGTCACGCAAGTGGTGATTACGGTTCCTGCCTACTTCAGCGATGCCCAGCGGCAGGCCACGAAGGACGCGGGTACGATTGCCGGACTTGAAGTGTTGCGGATTATTAACGAGCCAACTGCCGCTGCCCTTGCCTATGGAATGGACAAACAGGATCAGGATCAGTGCATCCTGGTATTTGATTTAGGAGGCGGAACGTTTGATGTATCCATTCTCCAAATGGGAGATGGGGTGTTTGAGGTGAAGGCAACCTCCGGAAACAACCATTTAGGGGGAGATGATTTCGATGAAGTCATTGTTCGCTGGATGATTGCCAGCTTCACAGCCCAGGAAGGAATTGACCTCTCCATCGATAATATGGCACTCCAACGGTTACGGGAGGCGGCTGAGAAAGCGAAGATTGAGCTGTCTAGCACGATCGCAACCTCCGTCAACTTGCCCTTCATCACAGCTGATGCGACGGGACCAAAGCACCTGGAGATGGAGCTAACCCGCGCCAAGTTTGAAGAGTTGGCCAGCCACCTGGTTGAAATGACGATTGAGCCAACCGCTCAAGCGCTCAAGGATGCCAAGCTGACCATTGATGACATCGATCGCATTCTGCTGGTCGGTGGCTCCACTCGGATTCCAGCCGTGCAAGAGGCGATTCGCAAGCACTTCGGTGGCAAATCTGCGGATCGCTCAGTCAATCCAGATGAGGCCGTTGCGTTGGGAGCTGCGATTCAAGCGGGCGTCTTGGGGGGTGAAGTCAAGGATTTGTTGCTGCTCGACGTGACGCCTCTCTCGCTTGGGATTGAAACTCTAGGTGAGGTATTTACCAAGATTATTGAACGCAATACAACCATCCCAACCAGCAAAACTCAGGTCTTCTCAACCGCTACGGATGGTCAGACATCCGTGGAGATTCATGCCCTCCAGGGTGAGCGGGCCATGGCAAAAGACAACAAGAGCCTGGGCAAGTTCCAACTGACCGGAATTCCTCCCGCACCCAGAGGGGTTCCTCAAATTGAAGTCGCATTTGACATTGATGCAAATGGCATTCTTAAAGTTGCTGCTCGTGATAAAGGAACAGGACGCGAACAGAGTATTTCAATTACCAATACGGGCGGTTTGAGTACCGCTGAAATTGAGCGGATGCGCCAGGAGGCTGAAGTCTTTTCTGAGGAAGATAAGAATCGTAAGCAACTGGTTGAGTTGAAGAACCAGGCAGAGGGTTTGTTCTATACCTATGAAACAACCCTGCGGGATACGAGTGAGCTGATTGGTGAGGAGTTGAAGGCCCAGGGAGCTGAGCGAGTTGCTGAGTTGAAGGCGCGATCGCGAATCCAGCCACAACCGGTGATGAGATGAAGCAGAAGCTCGATGCACTTCAGCAAACTCTGTTGGAAATTGGCGCATCAGTCTACCAACGTGACGGTGACAGTGAATTTGCATATACGAGCGTTGGAGATGCTAGTACTGACGAAGATGCAACGGTTGCGTACGATTCGGGGGCGCGGTCAAATTTCAGCGATGACAGTAATCTTCAACCTGGTGAAACGATCAGAGCAGATTACGAACCTGTAGATTAGTTAAGGTATAAGGTATGGGAAGTAGGTGTGGATGCGGGGTCGCTGATAGCGGGTAGCCGGTCAACGTCCCAGCTCGATTCCCTGGACCCGAACCCTTGAATCAAAAAACCAATTCCTTTACCCTCTTAAGCAACGTGCTATGGCTGGTGATTATTACGACATCCTCGGTGTTTCTCGCGACGCAGACAAGGAGGATATTAAGCATGCCTACCGTCGCTTAGCCCGCAAATATCACCCCGATGTGAATAAAGAATCAGGAGCCGAAGAACGCTTCAAGGAGATCAATCGGGCCTACGAAGTGCTTTCGGAACCCGAACTGCGTGCCCGCTACGATCGCTTCGGAGAAGCAGGGGTCAGCTCTGGCGCGGCAGCGGGGGCTGGAGGCTTTCAGGACTTTAGTGATTTTGGAGGTTTTGCGGCAGACATCTTTGAAAGCATTTTCAGTGGCTTTGGAGGGGTGGGACCTCAGACTGTGCGCAGGCGGGGGCCCACTAAAGCGAAGATCGTCGTCTGGATCTAAAGCTGGACTTCCGAGAAGCGGTGTTTGGCGGCGAGAAAGAAATTCGCATCAGTCATTTGGAGAACTGCGCAACGTGTAATGGTACTGGCGCAAGGCCTGGAACTCGTCCGCGCACTTGCTCGACCTGTAATGGAGCAGGACAGGTTCGCCGAGCGGCTCGCACCCCTTTTGGCAGCTTTACACAAGTGTCGGTTTGCCCAACCTGTGATGGTGAGGGGCAAGTGATTGAGGAGAAGTGCGAAACCTGTGCGGGTCGGGGGGAACGGTTGGTCACAAAGACCGTCAAGATTTCGATCCCAGCCGGGGTGGATGATGGTAGACGGTTGCGGGTTGCGGGACATGGCGATGGTGGACGGCGGGGGGGACCTCCCGGTGATCTATACGTTTTCATTACCGTCGATAAAGACCCTGAGTTCCAGCGCGAAGGCATCAATATTATTTCGGAATTAAAGATTAGCTACATCCAGGCAATTTTAAGCTCTCGGGTTGAAGTGAATACGGTGGACGACAAGCCGCAAGAATTGCTAATCCCAGCGGGAACTCAACCGGGTACGGTGTTGAAACTGGAAGGAAAGGGAGTTCCACGACTAGAGAATCCAGCGAACCGAGGCGATCATCTAATTATTGTGATGGTGGATGTGCCAACCAAGATTTCGCCTGAAGAGCGGGAGCTGTTGGAGAAGATTGCCAAAATTCGCGGCGATCGCATTGAGAAGGGCGGTATTGAGGGATTCTTTGGCAAGGTGTTTGGCGCATGAGCGATTCGACTCAACTGAAAACACCAGATGCTCAGATGGACTTGCGCGGCACTCCCTGTCCTGTCAATTTGTCCGGACAAAGCTCCGCCTTGAGCAAATGCCTCCTGGCGCGGTGTTAGAGGTCTGGTTAGATGCTGGTGAACCCATCGAGCAGGTTCCCGATAGCCTGGCGATGGCAGGTTACCCGATTGAATATCTTGAAGAACGAGCAGGTTTTTTTGTTCTGAAAGTTCGGCGTCCCGCTGTACAACATTCTGAGTGTTGAGTGATGAGTTCTGAATCACGGAATTCACTCGCAGCCGACCGCCTCCCCCCTCAGCGGCTCCTGGGAACTGTTTTGGCGACTCAAGCAAACTATTATCAAGTACAACTCGATCTTAAACAGTTAGTAGGGGGAGTAGGGGGAGTAGAGGGGACACAAGAATGCAAAGACACAGGAAATTCCCAAGCTAAAATCCCCAATCTAAAATCTAAAATCCCGCTCCCACTTACCCTCCTCTGCACTCGTCGATCGCGCTTGAAAAAACTCGGACAGCGGGTCATGGTGGGCGATCGTGTCGAAATTGAGGAGCCGGACTGGGGCGGGGGGACGGGGAGCGATCGCGGGCGTGTTGCCGCGTCGATCTGAATTGGATCGTCCGCCGGTTGCCAATGCGGATCAAATTCTGTTGGTCTTTGCGCTGGCTGAACCTACGCTGGATCCGCATCAGCTCAGTCGCTTTTTGGTCAAAGCGGAGTCTACGGAGCTTCATGTTTGCCTGTGTCTGAGCAAAAGTGACTTGGTGACGACCAACGAACAGCAGCATTGGCGATCGCGCTTAGAAGCCTGGGGCTATCCGCCCTTGTTGATCAGTGTTTACAAATTGCTGGGATTGCCTGAACTATCGGCATACCTGAACCAGCAGATCACCGTTGTTTCCGGTCCATCGGGCGTCGGCAAATCCAGTTTGATCAATCATCTGGTGCCAGAAGCGAACCTGCGGGTTGGCGAAGTGTCTGGCAAACTGGCACGCGGACGCCATACGACTCGTCATGTGGAGCTGTTTGAGCTGTCTAGTGGAGGACTGCTGGCAGATACGCCCGGGTTCAATCAACCGGAACTGAACTGTCCCCCGGAAGAATTAGCCCATCACTTCCCAGAGGTTCGTCAACATTTGGCGATCGCGTCTTGTCAGTTCAGCGACTGCTTGCACCGAAATGAGCCGGGCTGCGTTGTCCGGGGGGAGTGGGAGCGTTATCAGTACTATCTGGACATGCTGGAGGAGGCGATCGCCCATCAGCAAACCCTCGAAAAACTGGGCGACGCAGAGTCCAACGTTAAACTCAAAACCAGACGCCAGGGACGCCAAGAATACGAACCCAAATTAGAGACTAAGAAGTATCGCCGTCCGTCTCGTCGTGTTCAGCAACAAGTTCTGCAAGCGTTGCAAGAAGAAGCATTGCTGGACAGTGACGACTGATTGGGGAATTTTTATGCAACGTATGCATCTAAATCTACTATTAGCCGCGTAGTTAGAGTTGTTACTGACTAGACTGAATTGATCTAAGCTAAATTCACGCCCCAAAACACACCTTCTTTTGCATGCATCATGCATCCTGAGCAACCTGGCAACACAGAACAATCCTTACCAAGCCAGACAGATGCAGAATTATTCCTGGCATTGAGAGCTGGACAGACGCCTGCTCTCGGTATTCTTTACGATCGCCACGCTGGATTGGTTTATGGATTAGCCCGCAAAACTCTTGGCAATTCTCAAGAGGCGGAAGATTTGACTCAAGATATTTTTTTAATCCTTGCCAGAGGAACGTCCTACGATCCGCGCCGGGGATCGCTGAGAACCTACCTGGCAATCTTGACGCGATCGCGTGCTCTGGATCGGCTGCGATCGCGCAGCAAAGCCCTTGAGTCAATGGGACGATGGAGACCTGGCAGAGATCAGGAAATTGCCTCCAACTCACCTTTTGAGCAGGCGTTTCAACACGAGCAATCTAGCGAAGTCCGTACTGCCCTGGCGCAGTTGTCAGATGAACAACAACAGGTTCTCACAATGGCTTACTACGATGGGTTGAGTCAGTCAGAAATTGCCCAACAGCTAGCTATCCCCTTGGGTACAGTGAAGGCGCGATCGCGACGGGGATTGCTCAAACTCCGCCAAACCCTCTCAAATTACATTGGATAATCACTATGGTTCGGTCGATGCCTGCGGAACACGTACAACTACTGATTGCCGGATATATCCTTGGCGACCTCGATCCGAATGAGATGGCAGAGTTTGAGCGTCTTTTGGCAGATAGCCCCGCGATCGCGGACGAAGTAGCCCGGATGCAAACAGCCTTGGAACTGTCCTTCGCTCCGCCCGAAGTGCAACCGCCTGCCCACCTGCGTTCAGCAATCTTGAACGCTAGTGCTCCTGAACCAAACTCCTGGACTACTGCGCGTGCTCAAAGAAACAGAAGCCAGCGTTGGAGCAGAGCCATGAGTGCTGTCGCAGCGGTGCTCATTGTTGCACTAGCCATTAACAATTACCGCCTCTGGCAAACGCTCCAGGCTACGCAACCAGAACCAGTAACCACCTTGACGTACTCTCTTCAAGGCACCAAAGCTGCTAACACCGCCTCGGCTACAGTCGTCGTCAACCCCAAGAGTTTGGAAGGTAACCTGAGTATCAAAAACTTGCCTCCTTTACCCTCTGGCAAGGTTTACGTCCTGTGGACGGTGATCGAGAAAGGTGCCCCCTTCACCGTAGATGCCAAGAATGCCATTTTGACGAAAGTCTTGACGGTGGACGCTCAGGGAAATGTGAATCAAACCATCACTGTGCCGGAAGTGTATCGTGACAGCGAGTTGGTTTCAAAAATCGCGGTCACGATAGAGGACGCGGCCGCTCCTCAGCAGCATCAGGGATCGCCCGTCATGATTACGAGTCTATGAGGTTGTTCTGCGAACCTGAATGGGCGCTGAATTGTGATGATGCGATAATTAGGACATCCCAGACGGCAAGGACGGTGCAAGCATGACCATTGCAGCTCGAAAACTGGCGTTTGAGGAATATCTGCGCTACGACGATCACACAGATACCCGCTATGAATTAGTCAATGGAGAATTGGTTGCCATGAGTTTGGGCACCGGACGGCATGGCAAGATCATCAAATTCGTGGATGACAGATTGAATCTGGCAATCCAACAATCTGGATTGGATTGGACTTCTCAACGGCTCACAGTGGGTGTGCAATCCCCACGGGGATACCGCTGGGACACCTGTCGGATTCCCGATATCACCGTACTGACGTTAGAACAATGGTCAGATATGGACGATCGCGAAGCAGTGATATTAGCGCACCAGGCTCCACCTAAATTAGTGGTGGAGGTTGTGAGTCCTAGCACGCAAACTGACGATTACCGGGCGAAATGGGTGGAATATTCGGCGCTCGATATCGCGGAATATTGGATTGTTGATCCGCTTCAAAACACGGTGACGATCTGTGTGCTCGATCAAGGGCGCTACCAGGACACAATCTACCAAGGGACAGAACATATCATTTCCCCTACCTTTCCAACTCTAGACCTGACCGCAGACCAAATTCTCAAGGCAGGCGCATAAATTGCAGTCTCTTCAGGAGTTGAGAAAGTCTTCGGCTTGTTTGCGGTGTTGGTCGGCGATGAAGGCGAGTACGGTTGAGAAGGCGGTGGCAACAATCCCGGCATCATCGGCAAAGCCAATCCCAGCCATCAAATCGGGGATGGCGTCCAGTGGAGCGAGAAAGTAGGTGAGGGCGGCTGCGATCGCCGCTTTTGCCCACGGTGGTGTTTGCTCATCCAGCATACAGAAGTAGAGGGCAACGGCATCGCGAACGAAGGGAACCCGACCGGCAAACTGTTTAGCGTTTTTAAGAAAGTCATTCATAGCATTCTGCAAACAGCGATGTTTCCATCCTACACACCCAATTTTCAACGTCTGCGATCGAGCAAGACATTGGCAACATCGGACTCCAACCACGGCAACGGTGGATTACTGCGATAGTCAATAAAGTAGTCATACCCCAACTGCTCGTATAAGTCATTAACAAGTTGTTGCAGATCCACCATTGGCTCAGAATCTTCTGATTTGAGGGGCAGCGGAAAAAGAGGGATGCGATCGCTGAGATTGAACGAATACAAATCTGCAATAGGACGGGTATTCGCACGACTCACGAGAATGCGGTAATGATTCTGAATTGTGTCATCTTCAAGCGGCAGAGGAGAACCACTGCGCAATAGGTCAATTTCGACTAAATTCGTCAAGCTCTCTAAGACATGCTGCCGCTTCAATTCATATTTCTGGCGACCGTCTCCTCGCTTGTTGGCAGGAGAAAGCACCTCGATCGCGGTAATAACCGTCTGAGTTGCGGCATCTCTCACCTCAAGGTAAGCTTGCTGCACTTCTTCTGGCATCAAGAGTGTGACTTTAATGGGTTGAACAACGGTTTGGGAAGCTGCAACAGCGGACTTGACAGGAGTTGGGTTTGTTCGGCTCTGCTGCACAGCTACATCGGGTCTACCAATCGCGATCGCGGCTGAATCAGCAATTTTATAAACCCACTTATCAATCACCACTCGATAGGTGGGAAGCAGCGTTGGAATCAATACTCTGGCTAGAGCCGCGATCAGGTGATTGTGAAAGTCAGACCAAAATTCTGGCTGCTCGAGATAGGGATTCATTCCAGGAAATGGATTGGGCATAGCTAAGGCCTCTCCAGAGCGGCTTACCCCACAGTCTAATCATGACAGTACTTTCACAGGATTTGGCGCGATCGCGTCTGCGTAAGAAGCTGCCTCAACTTCAAACTCTGGTTCCGCAACGTTGGCTGCAGTCGGCGACTGTTGTACCAGCGCTGCCTGAATTAAGCCGCGAAATAGGGGGTGTGGATGATTGGGACGAGACTGAAATTCTGGGTGAAACTGGGTCGCAATGAAGAATGGATGATTCGGCAGCTCAATAATTTCAACCAGACGCCCATCTGGAGAGGTGCCACTGATCAAATAGCCAGATTCGACAAACAGATTGCGGTAGACATTGTTGAATTCATAGCGGTGCCGATGCCGCTCATACACCACTTCCTCGTGATAAAGGCGAAAGGCAAGCGTGTTGGGTGTGAGGCGACACGGATACAGCCCCAACCGCATCGTGCCACCCAGATCGACGACATCCTGTTGTTCGGGCAGCAAATTAATCACAGGATTTTGGGCATTGGGATTAAATTCAGAGCTATTCGCATCCTCTAAACACGCTACCTGCCGCGCCCACTCAATCACAGAGCATTGCATTCCCAGGCACAACCCCAGAAACGGGATCTGGTGTAGACGAGAGTAATGAACCGATGTAATTTTGCCATCCACACCCCGAATGCCAAATCCCCCCGGAACCACAATCCCATCCACGCCTTCCAAATAGCGCTCTGCCCCGTGCAGCTCAATATCCTCAGAGTTCACCCAGCGGATATTGAGCGCACTATCCAGCGCGATCGCCGCATGACGCAACGCCTCAACCACTGACAGATACGCATCACTCAAGCGCACATACTTGCCGACGAGCGCAATCTCAACCTGTTGCGTAGGTTGGTAAAGACGCTCAACCAATTGTGCCCATTGAGTCAACTCAGGCTGCCGCTGCTCCAGATGCAGTAACTCAATTACCTGATTCGCCAGTCCGTCCCGCTCCAAAATCAGCGGCACCTCGTAAATGCTGGCTGCATCGGGAGACGCCACCACGCATTCCACCGGCACATCGCAAAAGCCGGATACTTTCTCTTTGATTCCGGCTGGCAACGGGCGATCGCTGCGGCAGACCAGGATATCTGGCTGAATCCCAATCGATCGCAGTTCCTTCACCGAATGCTGGGTGGGCTTCGTTTTCATCTCACCCGCCGACGGAATCCAGGGCACCAGCGTTACATGCATATATAAGACATTCTGCCGTCCCACTTCCTTGCGAAACTGGCGAATGGCTTCTAGAAACGGCAGCGACTCAATATCTCCTACCGTGCCGCCAATTTCAGTAATCACCACATCCGGACTAGTATTATTCGCCACTCGCAAAATTCGCTCTTTAATCTCGTTAGTGATATGCGGAATCACCTGCACCGTGCCACCCTGATAATCCCCCCGGCGCTCTTTATTCAAGACAGCCTGGTAGATCGAACCGGTTGTCACACTGTTGAGCCGAGACATGGAAGTGTCAGTAAACCGCTCATAGTGCCCCAAATCCAGATCCGTTTCAGCGCCATCTTCTGTTACAAACACCTCTCCATGCTGAAACGGACTCATCGTGCCTGGATCAACGTTAATGTAAGGGTCCAGCTTCAGAATCGAGACCGAGTACTCCCGCGATTTCAACAGACGCCCCAAACTGGCTGCTACAATTCCCTTGCCGATGCTAGAGACCACGCCGCCCGTAACAAATACAAACTTAGTCATAACGATTTAGAGACAACTCGGCTGTAGAACAAACATTTCCCGTTTATTCTGCCACAGTCTCTCAGTTCACCGCTGCTAAAGGACTCAGGATGGTACAGTTAAACCTCACTATTTATACAAACGTCTAAATCAATGAAGATTAGTCTAATTATTCCTGTGTACAACGAGGAAGCGAATTTACACCAGTTCCTGTCAATTATTGACTCATTGGAATTCTCGATTGAGAAGGAACTGATTATCATTGATGATTGCTCGATAGATGCTTCCAACCATATTCTGAATGAGTTTCCCTTTCGATCAGCCGTCGTAATTCTTCGTCAACCTGTCAACCAGGGTAAGGGCGCGGCAATTCGGTTGGGAATTGAAAAAGCAACGGGAGATATCATTGGAGTTCAGGATGCGGATTTTGAATATAACCCTGCTGATATCGATCAGTTAATTCTGCCAATTATTGCAAATAAAGCTGATATTGTGTACGGATCAAGATATAAAAAATCTGGGGAACAAGTTCATCGAACCTATCATTATTTGGTTAACCGATTTCTCACGCTGCTCAGTAATTTGCTCTCTGGTTTATATCTCACCGATATGGAGACGTGTTACAAGTTCTTCAAAAGCGAAATCCTGCAAAATATTCAGTTAACCTCAGAGCGGTTTGGATTTGAGCCTGAAATCACGGCTAAGATTGCCAGGCTAAAGGTTCGCATTCATGAATATCCAATTTCGTATTACCCCAGAAATTACGATCAGGGAAAAAAAATTACCTGGAAAGATGGCGTTGCGGCTCTTTGGTACATTGTCTACTTCAATTTGATTGCGCATCCCTCAAACTATCTGCGACCTTCTTTAGATCGAAAGTACATTCCTGTCTCTAAAAATTGGCTTTAGAGGATGTTTGAAAAGTCCTACTGGGCGCACCTAGCGGTTGGGGGAGTAGGGAGTGGGAGTGAGTGAATGATCGGAAAATAAGGAATCGAATCGCCCCTTGACCCAAGCTAACCGAAGATGAAGCAGATGATTAAATCCGTTCACACTCCAGCGCATCCCTGTTCGCTTAAATCGTTGAGTAATCAGCCACTTGCAAGCACTCTCCACCATGCCCGAGCCAATGGGAAACCCTAAGGAATGCGAATTTAATAAAACCGCAATCTTCTGTAGGGGCGGGTTTTGTCGATCCCCTTCGATTTAAGCACTCGATTATCTGCTAAACCCGCCCCTACGCCAATGAACTTTTGCAGGTTATTGAATCCATGTTCCTAATGCCTGGACGCCAGGCTTCTCATGGCAACCTCGGTTGGAGTGCATCAATGTTCCCCAAGACGGCAACGAGTCTTCGTTGATGCAAGCGGGTGATGGTTTTGCCCGTTCGACTTTGGTGTTGCCCCAGTCGGGCCAGCAGGGCGAGTTTGACTTCTTGGAAGCGAATTTTACCGGTTGCGGTTCGAGGATGGCGACGAAACGGCACACTCACGCCTAATGCCTTCGGCAACGCTTCGCGAACGGCTGCAATGACTAACGGCAAAGCTTCCAACTTGGGTTCTAACGGCTCAGGTGTCGGTTCAACTCCGTTTGCCAGTTGCACAAGTTCGCGGTCTATGCGCCTGATGGCGTGTAGTTTTTTGTTTCAGCCATACCCAAACTGGGTACGCCTTTTTTGTGTCCTCTTCTATTCTCGCTAATTCTGCTCAGACTCCCCCAACCCTCGGATGCGCCCCCATAACCCTTCCCCTCATCCCTTCATCTCCTCCGTCCTCGGTCCTCCGTCCTCTCACCTGACACCTGACACCTGACACCTGACACAATTAAAGATGGAAAACCGATCGCGGGGGATTTAACATGCCAGACCCACGACTATACGAAAGCGACACCTTCGTTGTGTTGGAAACTAGTCAACCAGAGCAGTTTCTAACCACGGCAGAAATGCTGGAGAAACTCCAGGCGATCTTGGTTGCTTTGGGAGATGACCTTCCCAGGGATCTACAGAAGTTTTCCTCGGTTGAAGAACGGGCAAAGTATTTGCTGGAAACGTCTTGCGAGTTGGATATGGGACCAGGGCAGTTTTTGCAGTGGTATATGGTACGACTAGAGAAATAACTGGCGTTTTATTATACGGGTTGCTAAGAGGCAGGACTTACACAAACCTCAGAGTTTTTAACCCAGAATCAACCATCATGACCGGCATCGTTGCTTAAAACTCCGAGGTTTTGGTCAAAGGCGTAAGTCCTGAAGAGGTTGAAAAAACTTGTCATGAGGGCAAATTAATGGGAGCCTAATCACAAGCTCTGAGGATTTTGAATGAAAACTGAGATGTACTGCTACACCCATAATCGGGACCAAACACCTCTCTCCTCTGCGTTTGATTCATGGCTCGATCCAGACCGTACGGCTGTGCTCTGTATTGACATGCATCGTGGGCATCTGGAGCTTGAGTCTACCTGTCCAGCTCCACGAGCGATCGCGAAAATTGAAGTTCACAATGCCTTCCATCGACAGGTGCGGAACCTGAATATTCCGGTAATCATGGTGCAACATTGGCAACGCCACGGCGGAATTGATGATGTTACCTCGCGCAGGCGAACGGCTAAAGCAAACTGGCGATTTCTCTACGAGCTTTATATGCCGCCCAACCCATTGATGGATCAGCATAGCTGGGAGGGAACGCCGTGGTTGGATCTGATGGTTGAAACGGCACCGAGCGATTACTACATTCGAACCAAAAAGCGTTTGAGCGGGTTCTATCCCACGGATCTTGAGTTTTTGCTGCACAATCTGGATGTGGACACCGTTGTGCTGACGGGTACGTTTACCGATGCTTGTGTGTTGAGTACCGCGTTCGATGCTGCAAATCGGGATTTTCGCGTCGTTGTTCCGCGTGATATTGTGGCTGGATATTCTGAAGAGGCGGAACACGCGGCGCTGTTGGTGATTTCGCTCCATCTGGGTCTGGTGGTGGACTCTGATGCATTGCTGAAAGAGTGGTACGCCCGTAAGGGGCTAGCGGTAGCGGTTGCAGGACTTACGCAAACCTCGGAGTTTTTAACCCAGAATCAACCATCATGACCAGCATCGTTGCTTAAAACTCCGAGGTTTTGGTCAAAATGTGTAAGTCTTGGGTTGAGAATCCTATGATGGTTAGCTTACCAGTGGAAGTGAGGCGAAATCCCATGAAATACCGATTCAAAGTGCTTTCCTGTGCTGTGGTGGGCGCGATCGCGATCGCAGGTTGCTCCACCCAATCCTCGAACCCACCCGCAACGCAGGGTTCACCCGTGGCAACGACTTCTCCAGAAACACAATCATTCGATCGTTTGCGCGGAGTGGTGGCACCCGTTCAGGCCAAGAAACCCTACCGGATTGGCATTGCCGTGGTGCAATTGGCGGATGATTACTGGAAAGGGATGGTCTACGGATTGTTAGATGAAGCCAAGCAAGCCGGAGTTGAAGTGGTGCGGGTGTATGCCGCGGGTGGCTACGGTAAAGTGCCAGAGCAAATCGCCCAACTCGAAGCGCTGGAAGCCCTCAAAGTCGATGCGGTGATTTTGGGAGCCGCTGACTACGATGGCTACGATGCCGTGATCAAACGACTGACCGATAAGGGGATTAAGGTGCTGGCAGCCGGAGTTCCGGTGAACAGCAAGCAAGTTTCGCTGGGCGTCACGATGGATGAGATTGAGATTGGCAAAACGATCGCCCGCTATATTTGCAAACAAGATCCCAAAGCCGAAGTGATTACCCTCCCTGGTCCCAAAGGTCCAGCCTGGAATAAGCTGCGTTTTGATGGGGTGCAGGCAGGGGCAAAAGACTGTCCGGGGATGAAGCTAGTCGGCAATACTTTTGCTGGAGACATCACGATTGAGGATGGTCAGTCCCAAGCGTCGGATTTGATGATTAAGTACCCTGATGCGGATTATCTTTACGCCGCCGCTGGCGGACTGGGAACGGGAGCAGGGCTGGCAACGAAGCGCATGAACCGCAACACAAAAGTCGTCACGGCTGCCGTAACCGCCAAAACGGTGGAGCTGATTGACCAGGGGCATATTGCGATGGTGGTGTCGGAACCAGGAATCTTGATTGGGCGATCGCTGATGCAATATTCTGCGCGTCTACTCAATGGCGATGATTTGCCCAATCTCAAACCCGGTGCTCCCATTCCCTACTCTCAGTTCCTGATTCCCATGTATGAACTCACCAAGGATAAACTGCCCAACTACAACCTGACCCGCTATGATCAGCCTCCTGCCGGATGGCAACCTCCTGCCTCTGGACAAGCACAGCAGCAAAACCAGGCCCTCTCTTCGTGGAGTCCAAGAAGTTAGTAGCAGCGGGTGAACAGGGTCATTAGCTGGCTTCGTACCGAGATCTTGCAATTGTTCTTCAAGGTTGTCTGCGAGTTTGAGAGCATCCGGGGGCGATTGGTTGGTTCAGCAGTTTGAGGTTAGTTGTGGAATGCGATCGCATTCAGGAGGCGATCGCTTAGGGCAGTGCGATCGCTGGACAAGTCTCGATCGAATGCTGCTGCTGCTTTGCAGCATGACTCAAATGCAGATCACACAAGCATTCACATCTGATCGCCATTTTGAGCAGGCAGGTTACGCTAAACTGCTGTGATTGAGCGCGGAACCAAGCAGAGTATCGTTCACGGAATCAAAGTGCGATCGCTTCGTTTGATGCAAGGATGGGAGAGCAATACAGATGTTGTCCCAGGTTTGTTACAGTTCCATCGATAAGGTTGAACAGTAAAGATCTGTGAACTCCTGCGTATGTTGAGCTTAAAGCGATTGGAAGCCTACTTTGAAGCCTGTTTATGGAAATTCAGGCTGTTTACTTTGGTGCCTGTGCTTTTCGGATTGATCAGCACTTTAGAATTCTTCGTTCTTGGCACCTTTGAAATTCTCAATGCGCTCATGCATAGCTTTCAATTGGACCATGTCGACGAATCGACTGTAGTAGGAACTATTTCTCTAATTATCGGCGGCATCGATCTCTATCTGGTCGGCGTGGTTTTGCTGATTTTTAGCTTTGGGATCTATGAGATCTTCATTTCCCAAATTCAGATCAAGTTCAGAAATCGAGACATCAAAATTCTAGAAATCACAACCCTGGATCAGCTCAAGCACAAGATTTTGCAAGTGATCATCATGGTGTTGATTATCAGCTTTTTCAAGAAAGTGCTGAGTATGGAAATCAAAAGCCAAACGGATTTGGTGTACATGGCGGCTTCAATCCTGATTATTGCTACGAGCAGCTATTTACTCCATCTCCAATCCCATCATGACAAGCACGGCTCAGAGCACGCAGAAGGGCACCCAGAAGATTAAGCAAGACTTCTGGAAAATAAATGACCCACTGGCGATCAGGGATGAGATTCTAAGCCTTCGGCAGGCTACGCCAACGTTTCGCTATGCGGCACTCAAAATGACCAACGTTTTTATACTGCCGGGTTAATAGGGAATTTAAGATCCCCTGGGTTCTCGAAGAATCCAGGGATCTATTAACCCGGCAACATTTGTTCGTACATACTTTAGAGTTACGTCGTGATTGCGTAGGGTGTGTTAGGCAGCGCCGTAACGTACCATTGATAGGTGCTTCGGTGCGCTACGCTGTCGCTAACACACCCTACTAGGGTGTGTTACAGAAATGCCAGATCTTGTATTGGCAGGTTAATAGGCGCTTGATTTTTGCTTCTTTCAATGCCGTTTGATTATGACCCACTCATCTTTCAAGTGATTTAGGAGTGCCCTGATGAGCAATCAATCAATGTCTGTATCTGGTTTAGCTTTACTGATTGCCTTATCGCACATGCCTGAGGCTGTCGCACATGCATCAAGTCATGATCTTCTGTTTGCTCAAGCCGTTTATCCGCTTGCGGCCGTTTCATCTCCCGAAACGACTGAAGGTAAAACAACTCTGAGAATTAATGGTTCAACTCACTTATCTGGAATCAATACCCTGCTTGAACAAGGCTTTGAAGGTAAATTCTCAAGTACCAATGTTGAAATAAACTACAGCAGCACTGATGCTGCTCTAGCTGCTTTACAGCAAAAGCAAATTGATTTGGCAGCGATTGATCGGCCACTCACGGATCAGGAAAAAGCACAGAACCTGGTTGCAATTCCGCTGGGTCGAGAGAATATTGCCGTGGTAGTGGGTATCGACAATCCCTTTGCACAAGATTTGACAATGGTGCAGTTGATCAAAATTCTTCAGGGTGAAATCACAGATTGGGCAGAGCTAGGGGGAGCACCTGCTCCGATTCGCGTGATTCAACGATCGCCCAACGACCCAGTGCAGCAAGCTCTGCAACGCTACCCGATCCTGCGCGACGCCTTCAACGGAAATGCTCAGGCCGTGCAGCTATCGGATGATCGTCCGCAGACCCTGATTGAAGCGTTAGGCAGTGACGGGATCAGTTTTGCAATTACCGATCAGGTGATGGATCAGCCAAAGGTGCGGATACTTTCGATGCACAGCATTCTTCCTAGCGATTCCAACTATCCCTTCTCGAGTCCCTTAGCCTATGTTTACCAGGGGCCTGAGCCTACCCCTGCTGTACGAGCCTATTTGGACTACGCCACAACCCCTGAGATGCAACACACTCTGAAAACAAAAGCGCCAGCGATCGCATCACAGTCTGGAGTTCCGAATTCGGAGGCAGGAACGGAGGCAAAACCTGGTAAAGCATCGGCATCTGAGAAGTCACATGAAGCCGAGCAAAAAGGTACGTCCTCTAAGGAAAAATCGGGGTATTCCAAATCAGGTTCCAAAATACCTTCAGTTTCAGGTTATCTGCGCTTGTCCCGTTCGCTAGTGTTTGCTTTTGTAGTAGGTATATTTATCTGGACACTGTTCAGCAATAATCAAGTTAAACCGGATGAAACTAGCTCAAAGGTCACCCCTCACCCGTGATGTTTACCCAATTCAGCCAGCCATTGATTGCTCCGAGCAATCAATGGCTGGCTGCCGCCGCTTCATCACTAAGAGGATGTTTGAAAAGGTGTGGTCTGTGATGTTAAGCACTCAGCGATCCCCCCTAGCCCCCCTTAATAAGGGGGGAAATTAGCTCAAAGTCCCCCTTATTAAGGGGGATTTAGGGGG
>JAAUSG010000198.1 GCA_012034055.1 Leptolyngbyaceae cyanobacterium RU_5_1
CATCTCCCCATCTCCCCATCTCCCCATCTCCCCATCTCCCCATCTCCCCATCTCCCCATCTCCCCATCCTCCTGTCCAACGATACCCTGTTTCAACAGTTGAATCTTTTGCTCTACGTCTGCCAGTTGGGTTTCGTAATCGCGCTGGTGAGCTTGCAGGCGTTCCATGAAGCTGCGTCGTTCTAATCCTTTTTCTCGAACCTGCTGTTGATAGCTACGTTGGCGTTCCAGGGCTGCGATGCGATCGCTGACATCCAGGACGGCTTGTTGAAGCTGGGGTTGGCGTTCTTGTTGAAGTTGGAGTTGGCGGACTGAAGCCCGAAGTTCTTCTAGTCGGGTAGTGAGACGAGTGTGGTTGCGATCGAGTTGACTTTGCAATTGCTGACGGCGCTGGAGCAGGGGAGCTGCTTGAAGTTGGAGCTGATCGAGTTGAGCCAGGTGGGTGCGTGCTTGGTGCAGCTCTTTTAAGCCATGTTCCACTGTAGGAGCTTTGTTAAGCGTTTGTTGAATGTCCTGTTCCTGCTGCTGGAGTGCTTCAAGCTGCGCCTGAAGGTGCTGCAATTGACGCTGGAGTTCAGCAATGGTTTGGTGCTGCTGCTGTTGATAGTGTTGACGCTGTGCCTGAAGGTGCTGAGCGGTTTTGAATCTGTTGGACAGTTGTTCTTCTTGAGCTTGAAGGGTTTGGAAGTGAGCATAACCAGCCGCGATCGCCCGCTCTTGCTGCAACAAACCCTCTAACTCGTGCTGTTGGTGTTGCGCGGCGGACACTTCCTGCTGTAATCGCTGGCAGTCCTGGTGTAAGACGCGCTGCTGTTGTTGGTGCCAGGTCAATTGCTGATGCCAGACTTGGCGTTGGTGTTGGGTTGACTGAAGCGCATGAAGTTGCTCACTATCAACCGTTTGTTGGTGTTGCATCTCTGCCAGTGTCGTCTCCAAAGCTGCCTGTTCTTGAGCGATCGCATCTTGCTGCTGTAATTGCTCCTGAATTGACTCCAGATTGCGCTCCATCAGCTCAATCTGTCCTTTCAGTTGGCGTACCTGGTCCTTTGCCCGTTCTGCCAGATCATCGTACTGATCCAGCTTCAGCAGGTCTGCCAAAATCTGTTTGCGCTCACCCGGTCGCTTCAACATGAACTCATCGGCTCGTCCCTGGCGCAGGTATGCAGAGTTGACAAACGTTTCATAATCCAGTTTTAGGTGTTCTATGATGAGCTGCTGAGTGGCACGAACGCTTTTGGCAGTGAGGGAACGAAAGGCAGCGGATTTGGTAACGGATGAACTGGCTACATCTGCTTTATCCGTTTGCCATCCGCTGCCAACATCCTGCGCCACCTGAAACTCCAGTGCTGTTCCCTGCCCCCGCTGACGGTTGCGGATGATCCGGTAGGTGCAGTGCTGACTCGTAAAGATGAAGTCAACTTGGGCGTCTGCTGCCCCAACATGAATCACGTCATCCTCCGTGCTGGTTCGGCTTTCGCCCCAAATGACCCAGGCGATCGCTTCCAGCAACGACGACTTTCCGGCACCATTCGCACCGCAAATACACGCTGTGTGCAACCCTCGAAAATTGAGCGTTGCTTCTCGATAACTCAAAAAATTTTTGAGTGTCAACTGTACAGGAATCATGGGTATGGTTCACGCCGCTAGTCTTCAGATTAGCAGTACGATCGAACTTTAGTACAGTTGCTCTTTAATACACTTGCACTTTGATAAAAAATTAGCCAACATCCCATCATTTCTTTCGCTAAGGGACATGCACGTTGAAATCCCCAATCCAGTTCAATTACTGATAGGATAAGCATCTTCCCTTCCGCACTCTGTCATAAGAAAATTGGAAATGTGATAAGGATAAGATGGCGCAAAGCGGAGCGGCGGAATATCATTTATCCTGACTTTATAAACTTATGACTATTAGTTTGATGGAAGGTCGGTTCAATCCTCGAGACAACTCCGATGCCTCATCCATTCGCTCCGCACCTTTCTTTGCAGGGCTACCTGAAGCGGCTATAGAACAGGCGATCGCGAACGTGGTTACCCGGAGTCACCCTCCAAATCAGGTGATTCTACTAGAGAATGACTGGGGAAGCTCTGTGTACTTCATCCTCAATGGGTGGGTGAAAATTCGCACATACAATTTGGATGGTAAGGAAGTAACCCTGAATATTTTGGGGAAGGGTGAACTGTTTGGAGAAATGGCACCCCTGGACGAGGTGCCTCGCTCAACGGATGTGATTACGCTGGCTCCTACTATGATTGGCAGTATGCCTGCTCAAGATTTTGTCCGATTGTTGAATACGGAACCCCAAGCCGGAATTCGATTGGCAAAGCTAATGGCAAGGCGCTTGCGGCAGGTCAATCGACGCCTGCGGTTGCGAGAATCAGATAGTACCTCTCGCGTGGCGGACATTCTGTTGTTCTTGGCTGATGGGCAGGGCAAGCCGAGCCTGCATGGAACGGAAATCCCCAACCTGCCGCATCGAGAACTGAGCAGTTTGAGTGGATTAGCACGGGAAACAGTGACGCGGGTACTCAGCAAGCTGGAGAAAAAAGGGCTAATTACCCGCGATCGCGATATTCTTTGTATTTCCGATACGAATGCCTTGGAACGGTTGATGCTGTAAAAGGTTTCATCCCTTCACTCCCACCACGGCTGGCTCCAATATGAGCACCAGCGTTAGCCCAAAGGCGGCTTCAAAACTATCTTTCTTCTGTTCCAGGCTCCAGAGTTCAAGGGCGCAATCATCTCCGGTTTGAGCAGCTTGCAAGTGCAGATGGAGTTCCGATTGGTCTGGTTGAATCTGGCAGGTAATTTGTTGGATGGCACCAATCTGGCGGCGATCGAGGGCAACGGCAAGGCGTAAAAGAGGGCTGAGTTGGTCTACCATACGTCGGTGCGGCTTGCTGGTCAGATTACGGTAGCTTTCGTGCTTTTTCTTGGGATTGCTCTTGCGGTGGTAGCGGGCCAGGTTGGCAATGGTTTCAATTTCGGTCTCGGTGTAGCCGAGCAGGTCACCGTGGCGGATGAGGTAGTAGGAATGCTTGTGATGGGCGGAGTGGCTGACGAAGTGACCGCAGTTATGCAACATCGCGGCTGCCCACAACAGTTCCCGTTCTTCTTCACCCCAGTGGTGTAAGCTGCCCTGGGTTTGATCGAACAAACTAAGGGTGAACTCGGCAACCCGTTCACTGTGGCGGAGGTTGATGCGGTATTTTTGAGCCGTTTTGAGGACGCTGCGTTGACGAATGGAGCTTTGATACCGGAGCCGATCTTCGATCAGCCCATGCGCCAGCATCCAATCAACAACGACGCCTTCACGCAGCGATCGCTCACAGATGGTAATCGATTCAGTTCCCAGCAATGTCATCGCCTCCTGCAAAATTAAGGCTCCTGCCAGGATGATCTCCGCACGGCGATCGTGGATATCCGGAAGCCGGATCCGTTCTGCATAGCTGAGTCGGCGAAATCGGTTGACTAGCCCCTTCAGGTCTCGCAGGCTGAAGCAATAGCCCTGCAATGGAGCGGGTACCGTTCCCAGGTGTTCACGCGCATGGATGGTGGCCAGTGTCTCGATGGTGCCAGAGGTGCCAATCAATCGGGGCAGCTCTCCTGGTTTCAGGTGTGCTTGCACCTCTTCTACCGAGCGTTCCAACATGCCCCGAATGTAGGACTGGAGAGCCTGAAACTCGCCGTTGCTGACCGGGTCGGTCGTAATGTAGTCGTTAGTGAGCCGAACGGCACCGACTTTGGTACTGCTCAACGTGCGGGGATCATGGCCGTCGCCCAGGATTAATTCGGTGGAACCGCCGCCAATGTCAATCACGATATGCGGTCGGTTGTCGAACTCGATGCCAGACAGTACTCCCAGATAGATGCGACGGGCTTCTTCGACACCAGAAATGAGGTTAATCCACAGACCTAGCTCGGTTTCAACGCGCTGTAAAAACTCTTGTCCATTGGGTGCTTCACGAACCGCACTGGTGGCAACGGCAATAATTTGCTCAGAGTTCAGGCTTTTGGAAATTTCCTGGCAGCGTTTGAGAGCCGCGATCGCTCGCTGCATCGCGTCTTCGGTCAGCCGTCCCGTTTGCTCACAGCGCTCACCCAATCTAACGGTGTTTTTCTCTCTAGCAATGATGGTGAAGGCAGGCAAAGACGGTTGGATACGGACAACTACCATGTGAATGGAGTTTGTGCCAACGTCAATTGCGGTAAGAATGCGATCGTGGTCTACAACCATAGTTGACATGCCTGACTGCTTTCTAAACTCCTATCTCTAGTCTTCACCCTCAAGCGATTTTGATCAGGGAGGTTTAGAGAGCATCAGGTGCGAGGATTTGGCGGTTTTACTTGAGTAATCGCGATAATTTAATCATTTTTCAGGGTGCTCATACTCTCCTTTAAGGACTCTTTATATGTAGACCTCACAGTGACGACTTGATTAACAATAGAAACAGTGGTGGTCAAAACTGTTGTACTTTTGCTTAAGATTGTTAAGATGTGTAAAGGAAACTGGTTCAGGCTCATATTTCCATGCTTCCTACCCCCAACGAAGGCTCAATTAACCCAATTCCAGATCCGTTGAACCCCAACTTCACAGATAGTGATGATGGTTTGATTCAGGCGCTGTTCCAGGAAAATCAGTCGCTGCGGGAACAGATTGCCTGCCATGCTCAACTGATGCAGTTATTGACACACCAGCTTGCAACTCCGCTGACGACGTTAAGTGGATCCGTTCATCTGCTCACTGAAGCGCTCTAAATTTGGAGCAACGGCAAGAATTTTTGGGGGTTGTTGAGCACCAGATTCGACGCCTGCAAGAATTGCTGCATGACATGATGGACTTGCGAAACCTGGAGACCGGTGCACTTCAGGCTCAACCGACCAGTTTTTGCGTGAAGAGTTTGGTAGAAGAGGTCGTAGCAGATTTTGCTCCTTACCCAGCAACCTATGATTTCAACTTAAAGCTGCCAGATGTTTGGGGCGATCGCCGGCATGTTGCTCAAGTCTTAGTTAATTTCCTCTCAAACGCCATCAAGTACTCTCCGAATGGGCACCCGATTAAGATTGGAGCTGCGCCCAAGCAGTCTGGCTGGCTTGAGATATGGGTGAAAGACTACGGATTGGGAATTCCAGAGGCAGACCAACCCCACTTGTTTGAGCGCTTCTATCGGGTCAAGCATCGCGATCGCCAGGATATTGAAGGGACGGGCTTGGGTCTGTCGCTCTGCAAGCTGCTGGTCGAAAATCAGGGTGGGCACCTGGGGTTTGAATCCACTCACGGTCAAGGCAGTCGCTTCTATTTCACTCTGCCGACGACTGACGTGGCAAATCGATAGATGCGACTCGCTTTGTCCCCCCTCGATTTACTATGGGTGATTGGTAGCACCGAATGATGAGGTGTGCATGATTGAAGTTGAGCATCTGAGCAAAATTTACGGCACCACGTCCGCGATCGCGGACGTGACCTTCGCTGTAGAGCCGGGAGAAATTTTGGGTTTCCTGGGTCCCAATGGGGCGGGGAAAACGACCACCATGCGGATTCTGGCAGGTTATTTGCCAGCCAGTTCGGGAACCGCACGGGTTGCGGGTCATGAAGTTCATGAAGACTCGATGGCGGTTCGGAAGCGGATTGGCTATTTACCAGAGACGCCACCGCTGTATCCAGAGATGACGGTAGCAGGATTCTTGCATTTTGTGGCGCGGATTAAAGGGGTGAGTGCGGGCGATCGCGCTGCTAATGTCCAGTCCGCTCTAGAACGAACAGTTCTGGTGGACAAGCACGATACGCTAATCCGCAAGCTGTCTAAGGGCTATCGCCAGCGGGTGGGAATTGCGCAGGCGATCGTCCACGACCCACCCGTCATCATCCTGGACGAACCCACGGTGGGGCTTGACCCGCGTCAGATTATCGAAGTCCGTAATTTGATCAAGAACCTGGCAGGTAGCCATACCGTTATTCTTTCTACCCATATCCTGCCCGAAGTGAGCATGACCTGTAGCCGGGTGGCCATTATCAACAAAGGTCGGATTGTGGCAACCAATACGCCAGAAGGGTTGATGACCCATCTGACTGGCGGAACGGGCTATGAGCTGGAAATCGAAGGAGATGCAACTGCTGCCCAGCAAAGCCTTCATCGTCTGCAAGGCGTCAAAGCAGTAGAGATACTTTCGGCAGAATTGCCGGAGGGATACTATAAACTGCGCGTGGTGGGGGAAGCAGGAGCCGAAGTCATTGGGCGGGAGATTACGGCGGCGATCGTGCAGGCAGAGATCGGGCTACACGAATTACGCCGGATTCAGGTCAGTCTGGAGGATGTATTCCTGCAGCTAACCACCGAGGAAGCCCCAGCCGATTCCGCGATAGAAGACGATGACACTGTCAGGACAGAATTGATCCAGGACAGTGAACAGTGAACAATGCAAAATTAAAAATGCAAAATTAAAAATGGGAGACTCTTGCTAGAACGCTGGTACAGAGCTATCTTTTTCTACTCAACCCACAGGAGCAGCATCGATGCGTGTAATTCTGGCAAACATTCTGGCAATCTACCGCAGAGAGTTACAAAGCTACTTTGCATCGCCGTTAGCCTACGTAATTGCTGGCGTGTTCTGGCTGCTAGCGGGTGTTTTCTTCGTCTTCTTCTTGAGTGTGATCACTCAGCAGGCAGCGAATGCAGATGCACAGGGATATCCCGGTTCGATCGATGTCCCCTATCAACTTTTGCAGTCTTTTTTGGGTGTGATGAGTTTTATCGCTCTGTTTATCCTGCCAATTTTGTCAATGGGGCTGTATGCGGAGGAACGTAAGCGCGGCACCCTGGAACTGCTGGCAACCTCGCCCGTTACCAACTGGGCGGTGGCGATCGCGAAACTGCTGGCAGTATTGACGTTCTTTGCCACGCTAGTACTGCCGCTGTTGATATATGAGGCGATCGCCTATAGTGCCAGCAATCCGCCTTTAAGTATACCAGTGGTTCTCCTGGGGCACGCTGGCTTGATCCTCCTGGCTGCCGCTGTCCTATCGCTGGGTATGTTCATCTCGTCATTGACCGACAGCACTATCCTGGCCGCCGTTTGCACCTTCGGACTGGTGCTGCTGCTGTGGATTATGGATTCTCTGGCTCGGTTAAGTGGACCGCTGGGAGCGGTGTTTGGACACCTGTCTCTGCTGAAGCACTACAACAACTTGAGCCAGGGAATTGTGGACAGTAGCAGCCTGATCCTGTTTGCCAGCTATATTATCCTGGGTATCTTTTTAACCGCGCAGTCGGTGGATGCGTTCAGGTTTCAGCGATCGTAGGATTTTGGATTTTAGATTTTGGATTTTAGATTGGGCAGTTGCTAGTTTTTGGTCATTGGTAGTGGATAGTTGGGTTTGCATGAGCTGATTGAATCTCCTACCTACTACCCACTACCCACTACCCACCACCCTTTACCCTGCACCTCTTATCACCTCTCATCAAATTTCCGATGAAAAAAATTGCCGCTCTCAAGTACCTGAAATACCTCTTCTGGCTAGGCCCAATGCTGGTTGTGGCTGGCATCTCGGCTGGATTTGTGTCTGGAAGTTGGAGTCCTGTTCCACTGGGGCTGATTATTGCCGGGGTGGTGGGTCTGGGTCTGGGTCTGGTGGTAGTGGGGCAGGGTGAAGCCTCCTCGTCTCCAGAGCCAGTGTTTTGGGGAAGACGCTCAACCCAAGCTGGGGCGAATGCTCTGCTTGCCACGGTAGCGCTAGTCGTCATTTTGGGACTGGTGAATTTTTTGGCGGTGCGTCATGTGGGACGACTGGATCTGACGGAGAACCAGGTGTTTACGTTGGCACCGGAGACCCAGCAAATTGTTCGCAACTTGAAGCAGCCGGTCAAAGTCTGGATGTTTACGCCCCAGGCTAATCCTCAGGATCGGGAACTGCTGGAGAGCTACCGGCGGTTGGGCGATCGCTTCAGCTATGAAGTGGTCAATCCCAATGCTCAACCCAATCTGGTGCAACGCTTGGAGGTGAAGAGTCCAGGTGATGTGATTGTTGAGCTGCCGTCGTCAGCCGGACGCAAACAGTTCGTGCAAAGTGTCACGGCTGGCAATTCGGAGAGCCTGCTGAATGAGGGAGAGCAGCTGTCGGAGGCGAAGTTGACCAACGCGATCGAGCAACTGACGAGCGATCGCCGTACCACGGTGTATTTTCTGCAGGGACACGGGGAGCGATCGCTGGAATCTGGTCAAGGAGCCATCTCTCAGGCGGTGAAGCTCTTGGGTGAAAAGAACTTCACCAGTAAACCGCTGAATCTGGCAACCACTCCAGAATTTCCGGCCGATGCCAAAGTTGTTGTCGTTGCCGGACCTCAAAAAGCGCTACTCGATCCAGAAGTGAAAGCACTGCAAACCTATTTGCAGCAGGGTGGCAACCTGTTAGTGATGATTGACCCAGGCAATCCGAATCCAAACCTGACTAGTTTGTTAGCAAACTGGGGCGTGGATCTAGACAAGCGAGTCGTCATTGACCCATCTGGCAGCCTGATTAATCTGGGTCCAGCCGATGCAGTTGTAGCTCAGTACGGCGACCATCCAATAACCAAGGAACTACAAGGCAAGCTGTCGTTTTATTCCCTGTCCCGTCCACTGGGAATCAAGTCTGTGCCGGATGTAAAAGCAACTCCCCTGCTGTACACCAGCGACAAGAGTTGGGCAGAAAGCGACCTGAAATCCCAGGATTTGCAGCTTAATCCTCCAGCCGATCAGCCAGGTCCACTCGTGCTCGGCGTTGCGTTCAGCCGTCCTGTTAAGCCGCCTGCCGCTTCACCCAGTCTGCAGGCATCCACTAGCCCAACTCCAAAAGCCTCTGCCACATCACCCAGTCCGGCAGCAAAACCCAGCCCGCCCTCGGCTAGCCCTTCGCCATCCCCCACAGGGGAAACTGGCACGCAGGGCAAAGCTCAGGAGTCTCGACTCGTCGTCATTGGCAACTCGACCTTTGCAACCGATGGCTTGTTTGACTCCAATCAAGTGGTAAACGGTGATGTGTTTGTCAACTCAGTGCGCTGGTTGAGTCAGGACGATCAAGCCACATTTGCCATTCGTCCCAAGGAAGTGAAAAACCGTCGTCTGAACCTGACCACACAACAGGCAAGTCTATCGAGTTTATTGGCATTGGCAATTTTGCCCCTGGCTGGTTTTGTAACCGCGATCGCGTTTGGTGGCGACGCCGATAACGCCCCCACCCACATTCGACATTGACTCTACCTGGGATTTTTGCTTAACTGTATAGTACAAGCTTTCTATACAAAAGCAATGTCTGAGTTCGACATTGATGCGGCCGTTGGCTACTACACAGGTTTGCTAAATCGTCTGTCTACTGAGCCATCACAACATGGGGTTGACCCTCTGGGACAGTCAAATCGCCAGATGCAATTTGCTCGATAAACGATTGAGGCATCGCGCGGACCCATTTTTCTCGAATTACCCCATCCTCTAAAACGACGGCCGTTGGAACTTGCGTGATCAAAGTACTAAAGAGCGCGGGTTGAATGGTAACTAGAGGAAAATTTAGGGCGTAATGTTCGGCATATCCGCGTGCAACCTCAGCCGGAGCCGCAACAACCCCAATGATATCAGGTAGATCGGTTCGGCCGTGAACAACTTTCAGAATGTTTAACCACTTTTTGCATTGCGGGCACTGGGTTCCTAAGAACACAACGATGGTTGACCCTTGTGTCACCGCGATCGCCATCGCCGCTTTATTAAGCATCAATGTCAATATTGTCATAGAGAGCGATGATTTCGATTTGAGCTTCAAATGCACTCAAGGACAATGTGATATTTGGATCATCGTATTCTGATAGCAGCCATTGATTAGCAGCCGTTTTCACATAGTGTTCTACGTGGATTTGGTACTGATCAATCAGAAGGTATTCGCGGAAGCTTTCAATGGTTCGATAAGTAGAAAACTTTTCGCCGTGGTCATAGTCTTGGGTTGATTTAGATAGTACTTCAGCAATAAAGCAGGGATTTGTCACGGTGTCGGTACGCCCGGTTTGAAGCTGTAAAGGTTTTTCGACAATCATGACATCGGGATAGGTGTAGAGATTGCGATTGGGAACCCAAAGCCGTTGATCGGCTCCAAAAATCCGGTAGGGTTTGCCTCGCAAAGCAGATTTGAGGAGGGCTGCAAGATTAATTGCCAATTCATTGTGGTCAGGTGTGCCTCCAGTCATGAGTCGAATTTCTCCGTTCACATATTCATGGCGTTCCTCCGAGGCGACTTCAAACTCTAGATATTCCTCGCGGGTATAAGTCCGTTGTTCCAGTGCTTGTGTCATGGTGCAATTTCAACCTTTAAATCTTGAGTCGCTAGATCAAATAGCCCGTTAAGTACACAAAATAATTTTTCTAAATCAGTGATGGTATAACTAGCTGAATTTTTTGTGAAAACCTGGTTGTGTAAACGTCCAAATTCCCATAGTTTGCCATCAGTAACAATGCCGTAAACAGGGCAAGACTGGGAATTGAGGCGATCTGCTGCAACGAGTTCGGCAAGGCACTGCCCCCACCCTCCTCCTGCCTCTCCACCGCCGCCAGCGCCGAGCGCATTTTTCAGTTGCTCGACACACCGCCACAGGTCCGCAACCGGCCTGGAATTGGACCGCTTCCGCCCATCCGGGGGCACGTCATCTTCGAGAACGTCTGGTTCCGCTACGACACCACGCCGCCCGATACTTGGGTGCTCAAGGCGCTTTCCTTCGAGGCATCGGACCGCCACGGAAGCGCGCGGGAATTCAGCGAGGCGTCAGCCGGGCGCTCGCCCGCCCGAATCAACCGATC
>JAAUSG010000199.1 GCA_012034055.1 Leptolyngbyaceae cyanobacterium RU_5_1
AGAGTTGATGTACCTGGCCGGGACGCATGAAGAAAACAGCATTGTCACAAACTTTGTATGGAGTGAAGTCTATCTCATGATTGCCTGCTCCCTTTTTCAAAGCAAGCAGATAAAAAAATCATGATGCTGAACGGATATACAAGGAATCAGTTAGGCAGTTAGATAATCAAATAAATGTTCTTCAAGATCAGTTAAAAAACCTTCGGCAACAGTTGGAGAAAGTTGAGCATAAGCTATCTTACAGGACTTCAGCAATGGGTAAACTTCGAGAGCTTGCTGAAGAAAAGGAGCAAGCAAGAAAAGATGCCAACGATTTATATAAGGATATAGAGAAAGAAATAGAAGAAAAAACCAAAGAATCGGAGGAGAGGATTAAAGCATTAGAGGATATAAATGATAAATTGAGAAGAGAAAATCACAATCTGAAATCAGTTAAATTACCTTTAGAACAAGATGAAGTTATTGTACTTAAAGTAACAGAGAGAGATCTTTATCTGCGAGAAAAAAGAGAAATACTGATTGATGTGCTCAAAAATTCTCTTAGGAATATTCATGAAAATAGCCGAAGACAACATATAATCTCTGACGTTATTAGTAATAATGGTTCTAATTCAAAGCGAGAAGAAATTAAGACAGAGATTCAAAATCTGTTTCGAGATTATAGAAGTATGAATTCGAGCACAAGAAACACTCTTGAACGTATGGGTTTTCAGATAGTTTCTGAAAACAATAATTACAAGATCATTTTTCATGGGGATAGTCGCTACATGATCGCCTTTGCCAAGACTCCAAGTGATTGGCGTGCTGGAAGAAATATAGCAAGTAATATTTGTAATTTACTGCTGTAAATCACGTCCAGTTCGGAATTTGAGCTTTCCCTTAAGAGGATGTTTTAAAGATCCTACTGTATGTAGCAAAGCATGAAAGATCCCCCTTTTCTTGTATGCCCGAAGGGCTTTAAGCCCCCTTATTAAGGGGGACTTTGAGCTGATTTCCTCCCTTATTAAGGGGGGCTAGGCAGGGTGGTTTCAAGGTCGTGAAAGGAAACTGTGGTTGCAAAACCCAATGCTTGGGGGAAGCCCCCCAGCGTCAATGCAACAACGGAGCAACATCTTTAATGTCGTTCGCCACAATAAAACCATCCTGCTTATAAAGGGGGGCTAGGGGGGATCGCTGAAGGCTTAACATCACAGACCATACCTTTTCAAACATCCTCTAAGAGAGCATCTGCGAGAACTTGTTTCAAAGGATTTGATTCATGTCTTCTAGAAGCTGGAGATTACGTATTCAAGACATTCTGAACTCTGTTGCAGATATTCAGTAGCGGATTAGCGGCATGACAATAACCTTCCTCCGCTAGTACCGCAGTTGCGAGAGCTGTTGAAACCGGAGGCGGGACGTGAGTCAGGTTGATGGCGATCGCAGGGTGTAAATGTTGAGGAAGTTCGTGGTCTTCGCGGTTTGAATGGGGTTACCGCCGACTAGCAGTACTTTGTCACCGGGAGCGGCCATGTCTCGTTGATACAACATCTCTTCAATCCGAGCGGCCAGATCTTCTGTGGAGGTGACTGGTTCTGGAAGCAGCAGCGGTTTCACCCCCCAGATTAGATTCAGGCGATTGTAGACTTTGCGGTCTGAGGTGAAGGCAACAATTGGGGCGCGGGGACGCTCGGCGGCTGCTAGACTGGCCGTGAATCCCGTCATGGTGAAAGCGCAGATGCAGCGCAAGTCCAGAATGTGATCGATGGTGTTCAACGCCTCGCTGATGGCGTGGGTTTCATCATTCTGATCGGGAAGGTAGTTGGGAAACTCGATGGTGGGTTCAATTTCGGCAGCGATCCGAGCCAGCATTTCCACGGCTTGCATGGGAAACTCGCCGACGGCCGATTCCCCGGAAAGCATGACGGCATCGGTGCCGTCGATGATCGCATTGGCCACATCGCTGGCTTCGGCACGGGTGGGACGGGCATTGTGAATCATGCTTTCTAGCATTTGGGTGGCGGTGATTACCGGGATGCCTTTTTGATTGCAGAGCCGAATGATCCGCTTCTGGATGGCGGGCACTTTTTCCGGTTTCATCTCCACCCCCAGATCCCCGCGCGCCACCATGATCGCGTCTACCTGATCGACGATCGCCTCAATGTTCGCGATCGCCTGCGGTTTCTCAATCTTGGCCAGCACCGGAATATCTGCTCCTTTTCTGCTTGAGCAAGGCCTTCAGTTCCTGCACATCTTCCGGTTTGCGCACAAAGCTGAGGGAGATGATGTCAACGCCTTGCTGAATGCCAAAGTCCAGATCCTGCTTATCTTTTTCAGTCAGTGAAGGCAGGCGCAGATTCAGGCTGGGCAGGTTGACGCCCTTGCGACTGGTGAGAATGCCACCCTCAATTACCCGGCAGCGGACAGACTCGCCACTTACCTCTTCAACTTTCAATTCCATTAACCCATCGGCCAGCAACACTTGAGTTCCCGGTTCTGCGTCTTCCGCCAGGTGGGGATAGTCAATGCCAACGGTGTTGGGTTGTCCGGTGTAATCGGCGATCGGCACCAGGGTCAGGAACTCCCCGTCAATCACCTGGATACCGTCTTGGGGCAACTGACCGACGCGAATCTTCGGGCCCTGCAAATCTTGCAGCAGCGTCAGGGGAACGTCGAGTTCTGCCGCCAGCGATCGCAGCAGCGTCACATTCCGGGCATGGTCGTCATAGCTGCCGTGCGAAAAATTCAGTCGAGCCACGCTCATTCCTGCCTGAATCATCTTGCGAACGATATCAGGAGAACTACTAGCGGGCCCGATGGTGGCAACGATCTTGGTTCGGCAGGGGAGTAGAGGCATAAGCTTTGTTACAACGTGCAGCATCGCCGCTAGTATCCCAGATATGTCAATCTGAGGTCAGTAATCAAGTTGACTTAGAGTCCATTTTTGTGCTTAGTGTAGTAATTGCGGCAAGGATTGGTGTCTATGGGCAAACTGGTTGTCCTGGATATTGGGGAGGCAGATTTTGAGCGGGGCTTTGCGATCGTCCTGCGGATTGGAGATGCCGGAAAGCCCCATACGGTTGAATTTCAAAAACGCTTTCCAGCTCCACCTGCCCCCGAACTGCCGAAGCGATATTACCAATGGCAAGCGGTATACGGTTGCCAGGAACAATCCCGGATTAAAGTGATTCGAGCGCTGCAGGGTTCCTGGTCAAATGATTGTCGAGCGGCGGCAGACGCCTTTCAAAAGAGTTTGCAAGACTGGCTGAATCAACCCGCGATGCGAGATTTGCGAGAGCGCATTCTCGTCAAGGTTGGGGAGAATGAGCCTGCGCTATTGATTGTGCAGACGCAAGATCCGTTATTGCGTCGGTTACCCTGGCACCTTTGGGAATTATTGAACGAGCATCCGCAGCTGGAAATTGCGCTGAGTGCTCAACATATTCAGTCATCCAGAAGACTCCATAATCCGGTGCGAATTTTGGCAGTTTTGGGAGACAGCACTGGCATTAATGTTCAAGCAGATCAGACAGCACTAAATAAATTGCTAAATGCCAATCTTAAGTTCTTGATAGAGCCGACCCGACAGGAACTGCACGAGTACCTATCTGAAGGTCCTTGGGATATTCTGTTCTTCGCGGGTCACAGTCATAGTCACGCCGATGCCGCATCCGGACAGGTGTACATCAATGAGCACGATCGCCTACCCCTGAAAGAACTCTCCAATGCGATCGACACGGCGGTGCGGAAGGGATTGAAGCTGGCAATTTTCAACTCCTGTGATGGACTGGGATTAGCGCAGGTTTTAGCGGATCTGCATGTTCCTCACATGATTGTGATGCGGGAACCTGTGCCTGACCGGGTTGCACAAGCATTCTTGCGCTATTTCCTGAACCACTTTGCCCGGGGCGAGTCTTTCTACCTGTCGGTGAGGAAAGCCAGAGAGCAGTTGCAGGGTCTGGAAAAAGACATTCCTTGTGCATCCTGGTTGCCAGTGATTTGCCAGAATCCGGCTGCTGCGGAGCTGAAGTATCCCCAGTGGAACCGAACGAAACTGCTGAAGCGAACGGCGGTTGCAACGCTGGCTGGGCTAGCAGTGTCCTTGGGCGGTTGGAAAGTCTGGCAAGAATTCGATTTACGCAGTCGTCTTAGTGCGGGGGAACGCATTTTGGTGCAATCGGTGCGCACGGACGCCAAGGCGGCTGGAACCTCGGCCATGTTCTGGAAGAATTACCCAGTGGCGGTTCAACGGTTTGCAGACTCCCTGCAGCAAACTCGCGATGATCCGGAAGCGCTGATCTACCTGAACAATGCCCGCACGGGGAATCGCCCTTCACTCAAGCTGGCCGTCGCCGTTCCGATCGGCAGCAATCCAAATGTAGCCCAGGAAATTTTGCGCGGTGTGGCCCAGGCTCAGGAGGAACTGAATCGGCAGGGTGGTGTAAATGGACTGCCAATCTGGGTGGAACTTGCCAATGATGACAACCAACCTGAGATGGCGAAACGAATTGCCGATCGCTGGGTGGGCGATCGCGCTGTTCTGGCGGTGATTGGGCACAACAGTAGCGATGCCTCGGTTGCAGCAGCAGACGTGTATCAACCGGGCAACCTGGTGATGGTGACCCCAACGAGCGAATCGAGCAAGTTGACGGAACGAACCGATCGCGTGGATGGCAAGAACTACATCTTTCGCACCATTTTGTCCGCCAACATCCGGTCTAATGTGCTGGCCAACTATGCCAAAACCATTGGGAAAACCCGAATTGCCATCTGTCGGGATTCAAAAGCGGTCGATCAGTCCTCTACGCAAGCGTTTGAGGAAGCCGTCAGCCGTAATGGTGGCAAAATTCTCAACATTGGCTGTGATTTAGCGGCAGCAAACCTGCAGCCCGAAACCGTGATTCGTGAAGCGATTAATGCCAAAGCCGATAGCCTGATGCTCAGTCCGCATGTAGACCGCATGCAGTCCGCGATCGCGGTTGCCAGAGCCAATCGGGGACGGCTGCCGCTGTTCGCAAACTCCTCGCTGTTTACCCTCAAAACCCTGGAAGCCGGAGACGCAACCCGGGGGATTGTGTTAGCGGTCGGCTGGCATCCCGATATGTTTCCGGGCAATTCCTTCCCAAAACGGGCCCATGACCTGTGGGGCAACCAGACCAGCGTTACCTGGCGAACGGCAATGGCCTACGATGCGACTCAGGTGATTGCGGAGGGACTGCGGTGGCAGACACCCACGCGGGAAGGCATTCAACAAGCGTTGTCAGATGATAACTTCTCCATCCACGGTGCCACGGGAACCGTGCAGTTTTTGCAGTCGGGCGATCGCACGGGCAGAGCTGTTGTCGTCACGGTGGAGTCCAATCCAAATGCGGCAACCGGCAACAGCTTCAACATTCTCACCCCCGTTGCGCATCGCTTGAGCACTGGAGAACGAATTCTGATTAGCATTACCCCCAATAAGGAAGCCGGGGCACGAGCCTTTGCCCAAGGGAATTATGCTACCGCGATCGCCAAATTTCAGGCATCGCTGCAGGTGAACCCCAATGACCCGGAGACTCGGATTTACCTGAATAATGCCAAAGCCGCAACTGCGGAACCATTCTTGAAGATTGCCACCAGCGTGCCGATTGGCAGCAATTTGAATGTGGCGCAAGAAATTCTCCGGGGAGTGGCCCAGGCCCAGGAGGAGATTAATCGTCGGGGTGGCATCCATGGCAAGCGGTTGCAAGTCGCGATCGCCAATGACAACAACAACCCCAGTATTGCCCACGAAATTGCGACCGTGTTGGTGAATGATGCCCAGATTCTGGCGGTGGTCGGACATAACTCTAGCGAGGCGTCCGTGGCGGCTGCCCCCGTGTATGAGCAAAGCGGACTGGTCATGATTACCCCAACCAGCTTTTCGGATAAGCTCTCCTCCATTGGTACCCACATCTTTCGCATGGTTCCCAGTATCCGGTTTACGGCCGATCAGCTTGCTGCCCACTGGGTGCAGTCCGTTCCAAACGCCAAAGTTGCCATTTGTTCGGATGCGCTGGCCGTCGATAACGATTCATTTCAGAATCAGTTCACCAATGCCATCCTGAATCAGGGCAGGATCTTCATTAAGGAACCCTGTGATTTTTCAGATCCAAATTTTAATCCGAACCGCGCGATCGCCAGCGTCGTCCGCCAGGGTGCCAATACGCTGCTCCTGGCCCCCCATGTAGACCGGATCGACAAAGCCATCGCCACCGCCCGTGCGAACCAGGGGCAATTGGCTCTCTTGGGAAGTCCAACGCTGTTTACGGCTCAAACCCTGTCTGGGCAGGAAGCGGTGCGCGGCTTAGTATTAGCCGCGCCCTGGCACCCAACCGTGCGCCCCGGCAATCCCTTTCCGCACCATGCCGCTAAACTCTGGGGTGGGCCTGTGAATTGGCGAACCGCCATGGCCTACGACGCCACCTGGGCGATCGCGACTGGTTTACAGGAGCACCCGACCCGCCAGAATCTCAGAGACACTCTCAGGCATCCAACCTTCTCTGTGCAAGGCGCAACTGGGTTGGTTCAATTCATTCCGTCTGGCGAACGCCAAATTGTGCCGGAGCTAGGCATGTTACTCAAAATCCAACCCGCTCCTGGCAATGCGGCCCGGTATGACTTTGTACCCCTGGCTTCAGAATTTTGAATTTTGAATTTTGAATTGTCCCCTACCGCATCGTCACAAATTCCTCTGCAGACGTGGGGTGAATGCCAACCGTAGCGTCAAAGTCCGCTTTCGTCGCCCCCATTTTGAGGGCGATCGCGACGCCTTGAATAATCTCCGCGGCGTGTTCTCCCACCATATGTGCTCCCAAGATTTTGTTGGTTTTTTCATCTACCACCAGCTTCATCGTGGTCTTCTCCTCTTTGTCGGGGAGGGTGTAGTACATAGGGCGAAACTTAGAGCGATAGATTTTTACGCTTTCATACTGCTCTCTGGCTTCGGCTTCTGTGAGTCCAACCGTGGCGGCTTCGGGGGTGGTGAAAACAGCGGAGGGAATAGTTTCGTAGCTCATGATCCCGGGGCTTACCCCCAAAGACCGTATCTGCAAATGCACGACCTTCATTGATGGCAACGGGGGTGAGATTAATTTTGTTGGTGCAATCACCCACCGCGTAGATATTGTCTGCGTGGGTGCGGCTGTAGCGATCGACCGCGATCGCGCCATCGTGCAGCCTCACTCCAGTATTTTCCAGCCCCAAGTTTTGAATATTCGGTTTACGACCGATCGCAGCCAGGTTCACAGCATCGGCAATCACTGTATCTGCGGTATCTCCCTGACCCACTGAGAGACAAACGCCGTCTGAATTTTTCTCGATCGCAATCAACTGGGCATTATTTAATAATCGAATGCCCTGCTGAATCATGCCCTGCTGAATTTCATTGCGTAAGTCATCATCAAAGCCACGCAAAATCGTCTCCCCGCGAATGACTTGAGTAACTTCAGTTCCAAGTCCGTGGAAGATGCAAGCAAACTCACAACCGATATATCCACCACCTAAAATCACGATGTGTTTCGGTTGTTCGGCGAGGTGAAAAACATCGTCTGAGACGATCGCGTGTTCAATTCCTAAAATGTGAGGTTTAACAGGTTTTCCACCCACTGCAATCAGGATTTTATCAGCAGTGACCTTTGTATCTCCAACCGCGATCGTGTGGGGATCAATGAAGCTAGCGTGGGCACGCAAGATTTCAACGTTAAACTTTTCCAACCCGCGTTGATAAATGCCATTCAAGCGATCGACATCCTTGTTGACCGCCGTAATCATTGTTTTCCAGTCCAGAGTGCTCTTAACCTCACTCCATCCGTATCCCTGTGCATCTTCAAACAGCTCTGGAAACCGGGAGGCATAGACCATCAATTTCTTGGGGACACAGCCACGATTGACGCAGGTTCCGCCCAAGCGATCGGATTCAGCAATGCCAACCTTTGCGTCATATTCTGCTGCACGCTTGGCAGTCGCAATCCCACCAGAACCTGCACCAATGATGAACAAGTCAAAATCGTAGCTCATACTTCCCCTTGGGTAATCAATTCGTGCTTAAACAGGCAAATGCGGAGTAGAGGGTGGAGGGTAGAAGGTAGAGGGTAGAGAGTAGAGGACTTACCCTCCACCCTTCACCCTCTTCTATGCTACGGTAGCAGGCTCTGCAGGAACCTTGACGCTCTTCAAGTACGCCAACATGGTATCTGCGTCGGAAACCTCAAAGGGATCCGTTGGGCAGTTATCGCTGTAGTCTGGTTCAATAAAGAACTTTTCAACCTTGCAGTCATTCACCACCATTGAATAGCGCCAGGATCGCATCCCAAAGCCCAAATTCGACTTGTCTACCAACATGCCCATCTTACGGGTAAATTCACCGTTGCCATCGGGCAGCAAAAAAATGTTTTGAGCACCCAACTGCTTACCCCACTGGAACATGACAAAGGCATCGTTGACCGATACACACATAATTTCGTTTATTCCTTGAGCTTTGATCTCCTCATAGAGTTCTTCGTAGCGAGGTAGGTGAGTGGATGAACAGGTTGGGGTGAACGCGCCGGGGAGAGAAAATACTACGACTCGTTTACCGCCAAAAATTTCTTGGGTAGTACGGTCTTGCCAACGAAACGGATTAGAACCAGGTACGGACTCGTCGCGAATACGAGTCTTGAACACAACACTAGGGACTTTTTCGATAACTGCCATAGTTTTTTCTTCTCAAGATCGATTAGTGAACAGTGGCCAGTGGGTTTTGAGTTAAACCACGTCCAGCAAGGAATCTGTAGCTTTTCCTCAAGAAAAACTCCAGGTCTGGACGTGAACAAGGTTTAATCTAGCGCATCGCTTAGTAAATTAGAATAATTCTGATTTAAGAATTAGTAAACAGTACGAATTACCCATTTTCACGTTTTTAATACAACTAGGTCTATTTCTTAGAAGTGAGTTTTATAATCAAACTATAGCCATGATGGTGGATACGCAGTGGATAAGCAGCAGACAGACGCAATTGTTCAAACTCTCAAATCTAAGGGGTTGAGAGTCACGCCTCAACGTTTTGCAGTCTACGCAAATCTGCTGTCTCGTGAGGATCACCCGACGGTTGAACAGCTTTTGCATGATTTGAACCAGGATTTTCCGGTCTCATCTCAGGCAACCATCTATAGTTCTCTACAGGCGCTGCAGGACGTGGGACTGGTGCGCGAGGTGCTGTTAGAAGCGGGTGTGACACGGTATGATGCCAATGTTGACTCTCACCATCACTTTCGCTGCCGTGAGTGTGGCGCGATCGAGGACATTCCCTGGGAAACGCTGCAAGGCATTAATTTGCAACGGTTGCGTGCGGGTCTTCACCCGGATGTGTATGAGGTGACCATTCATGGGGTCTGCGATCGCTGTAACAAAGCGGTGAGTGTCTAAGCACCCAACATGTCTCACCTCGCTGCACACACGACCCGAAAGCCAATGTCGTATAGCCGACTCTCTGCATCGGAGCGGCTGCGAAAGGCAGAACGACAGGTGCGTGGGCTGGTATTCCAGGAACCGCCACGCAACACTCGTTGAGTGCAGTTTCCATCAGTAATCCAGGCAGTCCCATCTGTAGGAATGCCGTTGTAGGTATCGTGCCAGCAGTCCGCGCACCATTCCCGCACTAAGCCATGCATGTCATAAAGTCCAAACGGATTGGCAACCCCGAAACTTCCAACCTCAGTCGTTTCGCGGCGATCGCTGCCAGTCGGACCGTTGCCATAACAGCCCTTACTGCATATTCTACCGTCGTATTCCCAATTGACACCGGAGTAGTTTGCCAAATCAGTGGTAATCGTTGCGCCCATATGAAAGGGTGTTTGCGTTGTGGCCCGGCAGGCATACTCCCACTCCGCCTCACTGGGCAGCCGATAGGTGCGTCCCGTCTGTTGGGAGAGCCGATCGCACAACTCAACAGCGTCATGCCAGGAAACCTGTTCAACAGGTCGATTTGCCCCTGAAAAGCAGGACGGCTCAGGATTCAGCGATCGCTCAACCTTGGGCAATCTGGCAACGGCACTCCACTGCGCTTGAGTGATCGGATACTGACCCATCCAAAATGATGCAACAGGGATAGATTGCTGCGGACCTTGGCTAACATGCCAGCCCTCCTCAGTGTTGGGAGAGCCAATCCAGAAAGTTCCAGCCGGGATCTCAACCAGATCCAGTTGAATGCCCTCGCCCAAATCTTCAACCCAATGTTGAGCAAATTGGCGCGATCGCTCCAGCAGTTGACCCTCCGCATTCACCCTCACCACATCAAACTCAACCCTACATGCCATACACCTCACACCCCTCATCCCTCATCCCGCTCTCCTAACCAGCCCGCTGCTGGATGGTTGCAAATCGGACATCCACTCCGAATCAAATAACAGGTTGTATCATTTCTATAAATGGCATTTATGGATTGAGTCATCATTGGTTCAGTTATTAGGTGTTAGATGTCAGATATTAGGCTCACTGTTTACACCTCCGTCCTCCCATGAAACTCTCCCAGCTACGAGCCATTGTTGCAGTCGCCGAGTCCGGTAACTTTAGCTATTAGACGGGAAGCCCCGCGCTCTAACTGTACCCAGTTGAGCGTCGGGATGAAAGGCGCGTGACTGAGGGTGCGTTCTCCGACCAATGCCGCAGGCGAGAGAGGAGAACAGTGCCCGAAGG
>JAAUSG010000200.1 GCA_012034055.1 Leptolyngbyaceae cyanobacterium RU_5_1
GGGTTTTGTCGTCAATCTGAGGCTATAAGCAGAGTCTGTGGCTAAACCCGCCCCTACCGTCAACGGGAAATTTACACTAAGAAAATTTTTGCTGTATATTTTCCGGCGGTATAACGGGCAGGTTTTGCCAAAGATTTAGCTGGAGATGGGCAGATTGTCTACCAAACCTGCCCCTACAGAAATCGTTCATCCCAGAAAATTTACAGGTGGCAAAAATTCAGAATCCCACACTTCGCAACTTGAATGCTGCACTCTGCACGACAAGTTACTCCGCTGAAAACACCCAGCAGTAGAAACTACCTGCAATCTACAATCTGCAATCTACAATCCAAAATCGCCAGATGACTCAAACTCCTTCCCTAGAAGCCCCTCGCCCAATTGCCGACCTGCCCGATACGATGCTGAACATTGCTGGGCTAAATGTGTACTACGGCGAAAGCCACATTCTTCGCAACGTGGATCTGAGCGTGGCACCTGGCAAGATGGTCTGCCTGATTGGGCGCAATGGCGTTGGTAAAACAACCTTGCTCAAGACGATCATGGGTCTGCTAAAACCGCGCAGTGGCGCGATCGCCCTGGCTGGAAAACCCATTACTCATCTGACCCCCGATCGCCGCGCCAAGTTAGGTATCGGCTATGTTCCTCAGGGTCGCGAAGTGATCCCCCGTCTGTCGGTCAAAGAGAACCTGATCCTGGGACTGGAAGCCCTACCCAAGGGGGCGAGTAAAGACCAAAAAGTCCCTGACCACATCTTCGAGCTGTTTCCCGTCTTGAAAACGATGCTGAATCGGATGGGCGGCGATTTGAGTGGCGGACAACAGCAGCAGTTGGCGATCGCTCGCGCTATGATGGGTCGCCCCCGTCTGCTCGTCCTCGACGAACCCACCGAAGGCATCCAGCCCTCGATCATCCTGGAAATCGAAGCAGCGGTGAAACAAATCGTCCGCGAAACCGAAACCTCCGTGCTCCTGGTCGAACAACACCTGCACTTTGTTCGCCAGGCAGACTGGTACTACGCTATGCAAAAAGGCGGCATCGTCGCCCAGGGCCCCACTCGTGAACTCAGCAACGAAGTCATTCAGCGTTTTCTGGCAGTCTAGCTACCGTGGCGCATTGGCTTGAAGAGAGCGTAATTTTCTTGAAACAATTCCCTTTAAGATTTTGAGGATGGTTTCTGCTTCTAGTTTTTCACCGTATTCTGGGGAGGATTCTACTTTCATAACGGGTCTGTCGCTATCAATTTCGCTGATTTCAGCGCGGAAAAAAGTCCAGGTATCAGCGATCGTGTAGCAGCCAAACATTTCCTGGGGAGTTTGGCGATCGCCCTCCCAGTTCATTCGAGCAGATGCCAGAAGTTGTCCGTAGAGCTGAAACTGAGGATTTTGGGCTTCCAATCCTCGTTTAGCTTCAACCACGACCAGGTAGGGAGTTTCTACATATCCAGCAATGGAATTCGCTAACATGCCATCGGCAAGTCCTTCGATGTCAAATCTGGGATAGTGCGCTGATAAAAAAACCTCTGCCCAGGCTTGAATTGGGTATTGTTCTGCTAACAGTAACAGGGGATAAATCGCTCGCGCCCAGATGGTTGCCTCATTGAGTAAGTGAATTTTGAGGTTTACGAGTCGCGACTGGATCGCTTGAAGCTGCTGCTGTTCTGCCTCCGTTAACTCAATCTCACCTACTTGCAACCAATCATAGTCCTGTACACCAAGCTCTTGAATGGTGACAAAATTTTTGAGATCTGCCAGTGAAATTTTGCCGAAGGTGAGTTGAGTCATGCTAAGTAGCTTGTCGTAATTAAACTGAATACTTGGAGTGTCACTGGTCATTCATCATTGGTCATTTGTAAAGGACAAGTGACCAATGATGAATGGCTGTTACATATATATTTTTATCCATATACTTATTAAGCTTTTCAAAATCCTGGCTCATCACTCAAGGTCTCAATCAACAAATCCATCTGCTGCTGGCGTTCCGCCAAAAACGTTTCACATTGTCTCAACCGCTCAACCGCTGCCGTAAATTGGTTAAAGACCTCGGCTAGATCCAGCTCACCTGACTCAATGCGGACAATGATCGTCTCGACTTCTTTCACAGCCGTCTCGTAGTTCCAATCGTCCTGAAATGAAGCCGATGCTTGATTGGAGCCATCGTTCGATACGTTGGGGGGGTAAACTTCAGTGGAGTTGATCATGTCACTCACGAGATTCAGTTTAATGGGGCTTTATCGATAATATGCTTTTACTCTAGAAGCTAGTGCAAGAAGTCAGAAGTACGAAGTACGAAGTCAGAAACGGTTACGGGATAAGCTCTTTGTTGATTTCTAACTGGCTAGTTATTTTTGTCCTGATGTACTGGTTAAAGCATCACAAACTGTTAAGGACTTCTGTCCCAGGATTGAGGGTTTCTGTAACTGTCACCTTGAGTTGCCCCTGAGCCAGTTGAACGAGCAGATGCCTGTCCGGGGGTAACGTCTGTGGCAGAACGGGCGATCGCGCCATTCGTCTGCCGAACCACTGCATAGCCCCGCTTCAAGACTGCCTGGGGATCCAGGGTTCCCAACGTCTGGTTTAACATCTGGCAACGCTGCGTTGCGTGCTGGAACTGTTGAACACTACTTTGGATCAGCCGTTGCCGCATCCAGCTTAAGAGTTGAGCTTCGTGATCGAGTTTGCGATCCAGCTTGAGCTGTTGCAGGCGACTGCGAATCCGTTGCAGGCGATCGTGGATGACCTGCAAGCGATATTGCATGGCGTCACTCAGCGTCAGCATTCGTTCTCGATGCTCGGTATACAGGTCTGCCAGGCAGGGGACTGCCTGTTCAGCGGCGGCGGTTGGGGTGTGGGCATAAACATCAGCCGCCAGGTCTGCCAGGGATTCATCCCGTTGGTGGCCAATTCCAGCGATCACTGGAATCGGGCACTCCGCGATCGCGCGCACAACCCGCTCATCGTTAAAGCACGCCATATCTTCAATTGCACCCCCACCTCGTGATACAATTAGTACATCTGCTCTGTCGTCTCGCACCACTCGTTGAATCGCTCGAACGATGGAGTCGGGAGCTTGATCACCCTGTACTAGTGCCGGAGAAAACAACACATGCAACCCTGGATACCGCCACCGCAGCGTTCGCTGAATATCCCCCCACGCTGCTGCCTGTGGCGACGTGACCACAGCGACGACTTGGGGATGAGTGGGTAGAGGGCGTTTACGCAATGAATCGAACAGCCCCTCAGCTTCCAGGCGATCGCGCAACTGTCGGTAGCGCAAGGCTCGCAACCCTTCCCCGGCTGGCAAAACCTGCCAAACAATGAGCTGATACTGTCCACGCTGAGGATGAACGTGAATTCGTCCCAGAATGATCAGCTTCTCCCCTTGAGTTGGAATCGTAGCTATTCGGTCGATTTGGCTGTTCCAGACCACACAGTTAATCGCTGCCTTCTCGTCGGGGTCTTGCAGCGTGAAAACAATCCACTGCGATACCGGGTTGCACTGGAAACTTCCCCTGTTACCCAGACTTGCCGGAGCTGGTCATCTTGCTCCAAAAGCAGTTGAATGTATGCTGTCAGTCCGGCAACGGACAACGCTACATCTGGAACTAGCATGTTGGGAAGATAAGACGTCATTGCATACCGGATGCACTGCTTATAGGTTAACTAGACTTGTTTGGATTTGACAGTACGCTGGATTGCATTTCGTCGCTTCCCCGGTTCTCCGATTCGATCACATGGAATAGAATTCCTCTAAACACCCCACTGTTTTTGATCCGACTTCCATCCCCACTTTTGCGTTGAGGCGTTAATGGCTACTAAAACTGACAACTCTTCTGACAAACAAAAAGCCCTCAGTCTGGTGCTGACGCAGATCGAGCGTAACTTTGGCAAAGGTACGATTATGCGTCTGGGAGATGCCACTCGAATGAAGGTCGAGACCATTCCCAGTGGTGCATTGACCCTGGATTTAGCCTTGGGAGGTGGGATTCCCAAAGGACGTGTAATTGAAATTTATGGTCCAGAAAGCTCTGGGAAGACGACCCTGGCCCTGCATGCGGTTGCTGAAGTGCAGAGAGCCGGAGGCGTCGCAGCATTTGTCGATGCTGAACATGCCCTTGATCCCCACTATGCCTCTGCATTGGGTGTGGACATTGACAATCTTCTCGTCTCTCAACCCGATACCGGAGAGGCAGCCCTGGAAATCGTAGATCAGTTGGTGCGATCGGCTGCGATCGATATCATCGTGATCGACTCTGTTGCCGCCTTGGTGCCCCGTGCCGAAATTGAAGGGGAAATGGGCGATACCCATGTCGGTTTGCAGGCGCGTCTGATGAGTCAGGCACTGCGGAAGATCGCCGGAAACATGGGTAAATCTGGCTGTACGGTCATTTTTCTGAATCAGCTCAGGCAGAAAATTGGGGTTACCTATGGGAGTCCGGAGACCACTACCGGTGGTCAAGCCCTCAAGTTTTATGCCTCGATCCGTTTAGATATCCGCCGAATTCAGACCTTGAAGAAAGGCACGGAAGAATTTGGCAATCGGGTCAAGGTGAAGGTGGCTAAAAATAAGGTTGCGCCCCCGTTCCGAATTGCTGAGTTTGACATTATTTTTGGAAAAGGGATTTCCAGCCTGGGCTGTTTGGTGGATTTAGCTGAGGAAACCGGAATCATCCTTCGTAAAGGGGCATGGTACAGCTATAACGGCGATAACCTGGCCCAGGGGCGGGACAACACAATTAAATACATGGAAGAGAAGTTAGACTTTGCCAGGAAAATTGACCAGGAAGTGCGGCAGAAGCTTGAGATGGGGGCTGTGGTGTCTGCGAATACGGTGGGACACGCGGATGCAGATGCCGACGATGAGGATGAGGATGAGTACCTTGAAGAAGAGTAAGGGACTTGCAAGGGAAAAAAACATGCCAGTGGTGTGGTCTACTGTGTACACACAAGTCTCACTGAATCCGACCCTTGGGGGGTAGCCCCCCAAACCCCCCGAATTCAGGGGACGGTTGCGTCCCCCGTAGCTTGCTTCTGCGCAGCAGTACCCCCTCCAAAAGGGGCGATCGCTGCGGTGCAAGCGATGGAAATGGATCAATCCACGTTTCAGACGGTGATCGGGACAGCTAGAAGGGTGTTGTGATTTCATGAAAGTTTTCTCACAGGGTTTGACAGATTCAATCTGTCAGTATTAAATCTGAAATGTAAGGAAAATAACTTCGGTGAGATTTCGGAATTAGCCTGAATGACTCGCAAATTTCTCCAAGGAGACTGTGAAAACGATTCCCCTGCAGGCGCACGATCGCTATTGGGGGTTAGCCTCAAAATTCTCTGAGGATGTTGGTTTGTCAGGATGGGCTGAATGCTGACTCCTGAATGCTGACTCCTGGATGTTGACCCGATAGCGATCCCTTACTCGTTTGGGAATTGCTATATCGAGTCTGAGTCTGACAAGGAATTGTTGCAATTCAATTCTGAATGTAGCGGCGAATCAGTGCGATCGCGGCTCAACTTCTGGTGCAACTACATGGGTAAGGCAACAATTTTGGGTGGCGATCGCGGATGCGATCGTGATGATTTTTGATGGCAATCAATGGGGAGTGGCCGTCGAACTTGGTGCAAATTCAACTCAATCTTGTCCACGTTCAGACCTGGAGGTTTTCAGCAAGGAAAGCTACAGATTCCAAACTGGACAGGGTTTAGCGCAAATTCAACGAACGCAAATCTAGAGGGGTTTTTAGAGGTCACATGGCAGCACAAGACTTTAGCAATCAAAACCTGGTCGGAAATAATTTCAGTGGCCAAAACCTGAATGGCTCCACATTTTTCAAAGCCAGACTCGACGGTGTTCTATTCACTAAAAATGCTCAGGGGACTCGCACTCAACTCAGAGGTACCAACTTTGAAGAAGCTACTCTGCTGAATGTGGATGCATCGGATGCCATTTTTGCCCCCAATGCCAGCTTTGCAGCGGCGAGTTTCTATAAGGCAACCTTAGAGAACGTTAATCTCAGTCGCGCAAATCTGACTGGAGTAAATCTCTCGCTGATCAATACAAAGTTCATCAACCTGACCAATGCCAACCTGACCAATGCCATTCTGCACGAGGCTAATCTCAGTGGCGAACAGTCTGAACGCCCCAACCTGGCAGGAGCCAACTTTACAGGGGCTGATTTCTACAAGGCAAAGCTGAAAGCGGCTGACTTTACCGGTGCCAATCTGACGAATGCCAAATTCCAGGGTGCTGACCTGGAAGGAACGCTGCTGATCAATGCCAACTTTACCGGTGCTCAGTTCGATGCATCAACAAACTTTACAGACATCATCCTGAGCAACACCATCTTTGACCTCGCCAATCTGAGTGGGGTTGAGCTGACAGATACCAATCCACCCGAAGGAGTCACGCTGACCACCTCTCGTTTCCGCGGTGCCAACCTGACTAACTTCAAGGCAGAAGATGTCAATTTCGCAGGTGCTGACTTTAGCGCCCATGCGAATGGTACTCGCACTCAAATGGGCGGTGCGAGTTTCGCCGATTCTGAGTTCAACGGTGCCAACCTGACTCAGGTGCTTGCAGAAGGGATATTCCTGGACAATGTGGATCTGAGCAACGCAATCCTGGTTGGTGCGGATCTGAGTAATGCCAATCTTGCCGGAGCCATTCTAACCGGAGCCAACCTGACCGGTGGAGTTCAGTTAGACAACGCGTTTCTTGAGAAGAGCAATGTGGCTGGAGCTAACTTTACAGGGGCTAACCTGACCAGCGCTAACTTGAAAGAGGCGGATGGCGATAGTCAGACGAACTTTACGAATGCCAACCTGACCGGTGCCAGCCTGGAAGTGGGCAGCTTCATTGGCGCGAACTTCACGAATGCGAACTTAAGCAATGCCAACCTGGTCAAAGCCAACTTCACCGATGCCACGCTGATTGGGGCGAACCTGACTGGGGTCAACGCTGTGGATGTCGTAGGTCTGACGTTGGGCACCTCCGGTAACGATACCCGCAACGGAACTGCGGCCAACGATAACATCTTCGGGTTCGATGGCAATGACACGCTCACGGGTGGGACTGGGAATGACTACCTCGATGGCGGTAATGGTGCAGATAACCTGAATGGCAATGATGGCAATGACTACCTGAATGGGAATAGCGGCAATGATGTCTTAACCGGGGAAGCGGGCGCAGATACCCTGATTGGCGGGGCGGGAGCGGATAACCTCAATGGTGGAGCAGGCAACGATATCCTGAATGGCGGGGCAGGCAACGATACCCTGAATGGCGGCGCTAACCATGACACCTTTGTGTTGGCAACGGGCTTTGGCAGCGATCGCATCAATGCCTTCACCAACGGTGTAGACAGAATTGACCTGACCGCATTTACAACCAGTTTTGGGTCTTTGACAGTGGCTCAAAGTGGCCTGAACACGGTCATTACCAGTTCAGTCTTTGGAACTGGCAATACGATTACCCTGGCAAACTTCACGGCCAGCAACGTCGATGCGACTGACTTTCTGTTTTAATCTCATTCCCCATCAGGAGTCCAGGTGATGGTTCCTGATCTGCTAGTGTTTCTCTGCCAATGTTTGGCTCCCCTTTTTCAACGTTGGCAGAGGGGAAGGTAAGACATACACGTCTTGTTGCGAAGTCATAGGAAACTGTTCTCCACATTATTTATTACGCTCCTGCTGTCCTGGCTAGAGGAACAGTAGGAGCTTACTCATTACAGGTTAAACCTCCGAAAATTTGCGTATGCCTGATGGTGACAGGTTATCAATAGTGATTTATGAAAACAGCGTGAGTAAATTCTCACGCGGATTTTCCAGTCAAAGAACTTTTTTCGCGATGGAAATGGGTCAAGCTACATTCCAGTCGGTGATGGAGATAGCCAGAAGACTCGTGTGACTTCATGAGAATTTTCTCATATTGTTTGACAGACGCTTTCTGTCAGTATTAAATCTGAAATGTAAGGAAAACGACTTCGGTAAGATTTCGGAATCAAGCCTGATCGACTAGCAAGTCTTTCCAAAGAGAGTGTGGAAATGATTCCTCTGCAAGCGCACGATCGCTGCTGGGGTTAGTTTCGACGTTCTCTGAAGATGTTGGTTTGACAAGGTGGGCTGAGTTTCTGACTCCTGAATTCTGACTCCTGAATTCTGACTGCCGGATGTTGACTCGATCGCAATACCTCGCTCGTTTGGGAATTGCGATATCAAGTCTGAGTTGAACCAGGGAATTGTTGTAATTCAATTCTGAATCGTTGTAGCGAATCAGTGCGATCGCCACTCTGTTTACCGTGCAACTGCATAGGTAAAGCAGCAATTTTGGCTAGCGATCAAGGATGACAATCGTGGTGATTTTTCATGGCGATCGCTGGTACTAACGAAAAATTAAATTGGGTCATCAAAAATGTGCATCAACAACAACTACCAGGCTAATCGGACTATGAATTAACATCCACAATCCGCACCTGGAATGAACTCAAATTTCACACCAACCTATGGCGGCAATATGGCAAATACGATTCAACTGACCCAAATTGGTCGATACACCACTGGAGTGTTTAATCAGGGTGCGGCGGAAATATCCGCTTACGATCCTGAGTGCAAGCGGCTGTTCGTCGTCAATGCCCAGGCTGCCACGATTGATATTCTGGATCTCAGCGACCCCACCAGCCCCGCCCAAATCGGTCAGATTGCAGTCGGTGCATTTGGGGCGGTTGCCAACAGCGTGGCGGTCAAAAATGGCGTCGTGGCGGTGGCGGTGGAAGCGGTGGATAAAACCAACCCCGGCAAGGTCGTCTTCTTTGACACTGATGGCACGTACTTAAGCGATGTCCAGGTGGGGGCACTGCCAGACATGCTCACCTTCACGCCGGATGGCAGCAAAGTGCTGGTTGCCAATGAAGGGGAACCGGGCACGGTAGACCCGGAGGGATCGGTCAGCATCATTGACCTGTCGGGTGGGGTGAACACCCTCAGCCAGGCGAATGTGGCCACGGCAGGCTTCACCAGCTTTAACGGGCTGGAAGCGCAATTGCGGTTAGACGGGGTGCGCATTTTTCCCGGCAAGACCGCAGCCCAGGATTTTGAGCCAGAATATATTGCGGTTTCGGCGGATGGGCAAACGGCTTACGTGACTTTGCAGGAAAACAACACCGTTGCCGTGATTGATATCGCCAGCGCCACGGTGATCGATCTGCAACCTTTAGGGGTGAAAGACCACAGCTTAGTCGGCAACGGACTGGATCCCAGCGATCGCGACAATGCGATCAATATTGCTCCAGTACCCGTCTTCGGCATATATATGCCCGACGCGATCGCCACCTTCAGTGCCAATGGGCAGACCTACTACGTCACGGCCAATGAAGGCGACGATCGTGGCGAAAACAGGAGTGTCAGGAATTTAAACCTCGATCCCACCGCCTTTCCCAATGCGGCGACCTTAAAACTAGATGCAAATCTGGGCCGGTTGAGCGTGTCCAGCATCGATGGCGATACGGACGGCGATGGCGACTACGACCAGCTTTATGCCTATGGAGCACGCTCTTTTTCAGTCTGGGATAGCCAGGGCAACCAGGTTTACGATAGCGGCGACGACTTTGAGCAGATCACGGCCCAGCTTTTTGCTGCAAACTTTAACGCCAGCAACGACAACAATTCGTTTGACAACCGCAGCGACAACAAAGGTCCCGAACCGGAAGGCGTTGTCGTCGGGCAGGTGGGCGATCGCACCTACGGCTTCATCGGCTTGGAGCGCATCGGCGGCGTGATGGTCTACGACCTGACGAACCCTGCCAGCCCCCAATTTGTCCAATACCTGAACAACCGCGATTTTAGCCAGGGTGTCAATCTCCCAACCGCCGGGGATCTTGGCCCCGAAGGCTTGACCTTCATTGCCGCCGCCGATAGTCCAACCGGGTTGCCCTTGTTAGTCGTCACCAATGAAATCAGTGGCAGCACGACGACTTACGCGATCGCGCCCAACGATACCAATGGCACTGTTGGCACGGCCGCAGGCGAAACCTTGAATGGGTCTAACCAAATTGATTTCATTAATGGCTTGGGCGGCAACGATAGCATCTCTGGCGGCAATGGCAATGATGTCATTTACGGCGGCACCGGCAACGACACCCTGAATGGCGACAACGGTGATGATTTGCTGTTTGGTGAATCTGGCACTAATAGACTGTTCGGGGGCAATGGCAATGATGTCATCTACGGTGGCGCTAGTAGTGATGTAATCGATGGAGATAATGGTGATGATCGTTTGTTCGGTGGTGCTGGAAATGATGTCATCAATGGTTACCACGGTGATGATTCTCTGATTGGCGGGGCAGGTGCGGATACCCTCGATGGTGAAGCGGGTGACGATACCTTCATCTTTGCAGCAGGTTTTGGCAGCGATGTCATCAATGGGTTCACAGACGGTGTAGACACAATTGACCTGACCGCGTTTAGAACCAGTTTTGGGTCTTTAACGGTGATTCAGGATGGATTGAATACCGTTATTTCCAGTTCGGTGTTTAGGAGTGCGAATACGATGACCCTGGTAAACTTTACGGCCAGCGATATTGATGCAACTGACTTTCTCTTTTGATGAACAGCGCAGTGGTTTCAAAGTCGTGAAAGAAACTGTGACTGCAAAATCCAATGCTTGGGGGGCAGCCCCCCA
>JAAUSG010000201.1 GCA_012034055.1 Leptolyngbyaceae cyanobacterium RU_5_1
ACTCAAAGGTGCGATTGTTGGGTTATCTCCGATTAATCCACAACCGAGTGTGATTGTTTTTCAATACAACCCCGATACTCTCACTCGCACCGTAACTGCGCAAACCATAGGAGGAGAGAACGATCGCCGAGAGGCTCTGCGGTTAAAGGGTCCGCCGGAGGAAACGATTCGGCTTGATGTTGAAATTGATGCCACCGATCAGTTAGAGCAAGCCCAACCGTTGGTGACGCAGGCGGGACTCTACCCGGTTCTAGCGTCATTAGAACTGTTGCTCTACCCGCCATCAAAATTAGTCATCGCCAATGAAATTTTGCTCAACGTCGGCATTATTGAAGTGATTCCTCCAGAAGCTCCACTAACGTTGTTTATTTGGGGAAATAACCGCATCTTACCCGTACGCTTCACTGAGTTGAGCATTACGGAAGAAGCCTTTGATCCGAACCTCAATCCCATTCGCGCCAAAGTTAGCCTGAGTTTGCGAGTGCTCAACTATCAGGATTTGGGACTTTTGAGTGTGGGCGGATCGTTGTTTATGGCTCACCAAATTATGAAGGAGGTGATGGCAAAGCAGAGCAGTAATGGAACTCCCTCATCCCTGCCAACTCCTTTGGGATAACGCCATGTTTGACCCGACTAGCCGCTACTACACGCTGAAAACGGCTACCTTGACGGCCACGGATGCCGCTGGGCTGCCCCGTGAGATTCGCTATGTGAAGCGCCGGTTCATTCCGGTTGAAGCGACCCCCACCCTGGTAGAGCACACCATGATTCAGAGCGATCGCCTGGATCACATTACCGCTCGTTATTTAGGAGATCCCACACAATTCTGGCGCGTCTGTGATGCCAACACCGTCTTGCGCCCTGAGGATCTAGAAGTGGTTGGGCGGTTGGTTAGGATTGCCTTCCCGCATCTCCCCTAAGCCCCCATAGGAGGCGCTCATGTTAACCAGCCTGCTGGGTATTCGCCTAATTTTGTGGATCGGCAGAGCGGTTCCCGTTCCGGCACCGTATGTGGTTAGCATTGCGCTGGTGCGGGTAGAAGTCACCAACGATGCCGAAACGGAAGATGGCTTTCAACTTACCTTTACCCTGGGAAAAGACCCAGCCAGCGACTACAGCCTGCTGCAAAGCCGGATTCTCGATCCAATGACCAAGGTGGCGATCGGGGTGCTGCTGGGAACCTCCTTTGAAACCCTGATTAACGGAGTCATCACCCATCACCAAATTACTCCCAGCCATGAACCGGGACTGTCTACCCTGACCGTCATGGGTCGAGATTTGACTCTGTTACTCGATCTGGAAGATGCCAACCAGGAATATCGCAATCAGCCTGATAACGTCATTACAACTCGTGTTTTAACGAACTACATTCCGCACGGCATTATCCCAGCAACAATCATCCCCACCGCTGATATTCCGCTAGAACTATTTCGGATTCCCCGCCAGCATGAAACCGATCTCCAACTGATTCAGCGATTGGCAGAACACAACGGCTACGTATTTTATCTAGAACCGATTGCGCTGGGAGTGAGCAACGCCTATTGGGGGCCCGATACGCGGATTGGGATTCCGCAAGCGCCCTTAACCCTGAATATGGGGTCTTCTACCAATCTCACCTCCCTCAATTTTTCTAATGACGCGCTTGCTCCTGTCAGCACCGAAGGTAGAGTGTTGGAACTAATCACGCGGCAAATTGTCCCAATGCCGTCTGTCCCCTCCCTGCGCATTCCCCCTCTGGCACGAGAACCGATCCGCGCACAACGGCGAGTGCAATTACGCCAGATTGCTAATCGCAACCCGGCCCAGGCAGCGGCGATCGCGTCCGCAACGGTGTCGAATGCGCCTGAACCTGTGCGAGCTGAAGGAGAACTGGACACGGTGCAGTATGGGCATGTTCTCAGGGCCCGCCGACTGGTGGGAGTGCGGGGTGCCGGAAGCAGCTACAACGGCAACTATTACGTGCAACGGGTGACTCACGCGATTGCGATCGGACATCAGGCGGCGATCGGGCAATACACGCAGCAATTTACACTGCGTCGCGAAGGCATAGGCGCTCAATTCCCAGTGGTATGACCATGAACACGAACAGTACGTTCTACGGCAAATATCGCGGGGTGGTGACCGACATTGAAGATCCACTCCTAATCGGGCGAATTAAAGCCAGGGTGCCGGACGTGATGGGCGATCTGGAAAGTGGTTGGGCAATGCCCTGTGCTCCGTTTGGGGGTAGCAGTACGGGGTTTTTTGTGTTGCCCAAAGTAGGGGCTGGAGTGTGGATGGAGTTTGAGCAGGGCGATCCAGACTATCCGATCTGGTCGGGCTGTTGGTGGGGATCTATGACTGAAATGCCGCCTGTGCTGTTGACGCCTCCCTATAAAAAACTGCTGATCAAAACGGAAGGAGGGCAAACCATTCTGCTGGATGACACACCGGGCGTAGGCGGCATCACCTTAGAAACCTCCACCGGGCACAAGATTGTGATGAATAGCCAGGGAATTGAAATTGCCACTGCACAGGGAGCCAGCATCAAGTTGACAGGCCCACAAATCTTGCTGAACAACGGAGCCTTGGAGGTGCTGTGATGCCGGGCTATTTACTGAATACGACCTCTACCATCATCTGTGCCCATGCGGGACACGCTCAACCTACGGTGCCCAACCCACGAGTCAAGGTGATGGGGCAACCCGTTGTGACTCAACCTGCTCCCTATGTGATTGCCGGATGTGGACTGACGGGAACGCCCACGTCTCCCTGTGTCAGCGCTCAATGGACAACGGCGGCGACACGAGTACGAGCAGGTGGGATGCCTGTGTTACTGCAAGATAGCCAGGCGGTCTGCACACCCACCGGAACGCCGCTGACGGTGCTAATGACGCAAGCCCGCGTCAGGGGGGTGTGATGCACATCGATTATCCCATTCACTTTGATGGTCGGGGGCGAACAGCCAGCACTGGGGAGGATGAGCATATCCGCGACTTGATTGAGCAGGTGCTGTTTACGTCTCCTGGTGAGCGAGTCAACCGTCCCACCTTTGGCAGCGGATTACTGCAACTGGTCTTTGCGCCAAATAGTGATGAGTTGGCGGCGGCGACTCAACTTGCGGTGCAGGGAGCGTTGCAGCAGTGGTTGGCAGAGCTGATTCAGGTGGAAGCGGTGACGGTGCAAACTGACGAGGCGACATTGCGGGTGACGGTCCAGTATGTGGTGCGCCGATCGCAGCAGCGCCAGGTAGCCCAGTTTTCGCGGGGAGGCTTCTGACCATGCTGCACTTTTGCTGTGATCAACGCCGTCGAGATACGGTTCGAGCACACCCCACCCTGAACGGAATCGATTACCTGGAGGTGTTGGATCAGGACGCGCCAGTGGGGAGTCCGCGGCAGCGATCGCTGCTAGTGCGGTGGTTGAAAGCAATTCCTGAATTCACGCGCGAGAATGTGCAATTGGAAGGCGGCGAGCGGATTACCCCAGTCCGGGTGGTGTGGGCGTATCGGGCTGACCGGATTCCAGCCACCGAGCTAACTCCGCCGGAGCAAGCCTTTTTTGCCGCCTTGCCCGAAGCCGATCGCGTCCTGGTGGTGCGCACCGATTCGACGGGGGATTTTTCCACCTATCGCCTGTCTCTGCGAGCCTCTGAGGCGATTCTTATACCGCGAGATCGCTTTGACCCGCGTCTTTTAGCCGTGGATTTCTCCTTCAAGGTGGAGTGCCCCAGTGAGTTCGATTGTCAGCGCGATCGCCTCTGTCCACCTGGCCCGCAGCCGCAACCTGAACTGGATTACCTGGCCAAGGATTACACCAGTTTTCGCCAGTTGATGCTGGATCGGATGGCGGTGTTACTGCCCCAATGGAAGGAGCGCAACCCGGCAGACATTGGCATTACCCTGGTCGAACTGCTGGCCTATGTAGGCGATCACTTGAGCTATCAGCAGGATGTGATCGCCACCGAAGCCTACCTGGGAACTGCCCAGCGCCGCACCTCTGTTCGCCGTCATGCGCGTCTGGTGGATTACGTCATGCACGACGGCTGCAATGCGCGGGTGTGGGTGCAGGTGCAGGTGAGTCAAGACACCTTACTGCCCAGTTCAACTCAGGTGTTGACACGCGTCGAGGGAGCCACAGAAAAGATCGTCCCAGGCTCCACGGCGTATCAGCGTATTCTGGCGCAACGGCCGGAGGTGTTTGAGACACTGCACGAAAGCCTGCTGTTGGCGGCACACAATCAGCTTTTCTTCTATACCTGGGGCGATCGCGACTGTTGTTTACCCAGAGGAGCCACTCGCGCCACCCTGAGGGACGATCCCGCCCAGCGACTGCAGCTGCGCGCTGGGGATGTGCTGATTTTGATTGAGACGAAAGGATCCGAAACGGGAGCCGAGGCGGATGCGGATCGCACGCACCGTCATGCGGTGCGATTGACGCGGGTGGAGCCAGCGGCGATCCAGGTGGTTGACGGTCGCCCAACGTGGACGGCGGGACCGCTGCTCACGGATCCGCTGACGGGGACGGCGATCGTTGAAATTGAGTGGCATCGGGACGATGCACTGCCGGTTCCGTTTTGCATCTCCGCGACAACCGACGCCGACTACGGTCAGCAATTCGTTCAGGATGTCAGCGTGGCTCTGGGCAACATCGTGCTGGCCGATCACGGGCAAACGTTGCCAGTAGAAGAGCTGGGTCAGGTGCCGGAACCCATCCTCTTTCCAGCCCTTGTGTCGATTGAAGACCGCTGTCAGAAGTCAACTCCTGAACCGATTCCACCTCGCTTCAATCCGCATTTACAAGAAGCACCGCTGACGCAGGCGGCAACGGTAACCAAGGAAATCGGCGATCGCGCCGTGCGGTTGCCCTTTGACCCCGATGCTTCCGCCACGGCGGCGTTCCAGTGGAGCCTGCGGGATGCCTTACCCGCCCTTACCCTGAACAATGGCACCTGGTTTCCCCAACGAGATTTGTTGAGCAGTAATCAATTTGACCTGAACTTTGTGGCTGAGGTGGAGGCAAACGGGCAGACCAGCCTGCGCTTTGGCGACGATCGCCACGGTTTGCGTCCGAATGTGGGAACGCTGTTCACGGCCGTGTACCGGGTGGGAAATGGAGTGGCGGGCAACATTGGCGCAGAGGCGTTAGCCCATATTGTCACTGGAGATGGCGCGATCGATCGCGTCTGGAATCCGCTGCCAGCACGGGGAGGCATTCAGCCGGAGAGCATCGCCGCCGTGCGGCAGCAAGCCCCTACCGCCTTTCGCACCCAGGAACGGGCGGTTACTGCCGATGATTACGCTAGGGTGGCTGAACGCCATCCCCAGGTGCAACGGGCGGCCGCCACCTTCCGCTGGACGGGTAGTTGGCGAACGGTTTTTGTTACGGTCGATCGCCTGGGTGGTTTGCCGGTGGATGCTGCTTTCAAACGGGAAATGCTGCGCCATCTGGAACGATACCGGATGGCAGGGTATGACTTAGCGGTGGATGCGCCCCGCTTCGTGTCGCTGGAAATGGAAATGCAGGTCTGTGTCAAACCCAATTACTTCCGGAGTGATGTGAAAGCGGCGCTGTTGCAAGTTTTCAGCAATCGCATTCTGCCGGATGGACGGCGCGGAGTTTTCCACCCGGATCATTTCACCTTTGGGCAACCCGTCTATCTCAGTCCGTTGTACGCAGCGGCGCAAGCCGTTGCAGGGGTTGAGTCAGCCACCATCACCCTGTTTCAACGCCAGGGCACCCCGGATAATGACGCTTTGGAGCGAGGCTGGCTAGAACTGGGACGGCTGGAAATTGCTCGCCTTGACAATGACCCCAATTTTCGAGAGCGCGGCGTTTTGCAGCTGCGCCTGGGAGGTGGGAAATGAATGAATTCCTTGACCCGCTGCTGCGCAATCTGAATGACTGCGATTGTTGCGAAGGCATTTCCCAGGAAACACCGGTGCGAGTCATGAATCGGGCTGGGTTAAGTGCGATCGCGTATCGAGTTGGCATCCATTCTCAGTTCAAACAGAGTTTGCTGGCGGCCTTGTCTGACTCAAAATTGCCCGCTTTACAAAGGCTAACCACTCGCGAGGATGAGGATTTTGCGATCGCCCTTTTGGACGTTTGGGCGACCGTGGCCGATGTGCTGACGTTTTATCAGGAGCGGATTGCCAATCAATCGTATCTGCGCACGGCGACAGAACGGCTGTCGTTGCTGGAGTTGGCGCGGTTAATTGGATATGAACTGCGTCCAGGAGTGGCGGCCAGCACTTACCTGGTTTTTACCCTGGAAGATGCCCTCGGTGCGCCCCGCTACGCCACAATTCAGGCAGGGACAAAGGTGCAAAGTATTCCAGGGCCGGAGGAACAAGCCCAGACCTTTGAGACGATGGCAGCGTTTGCAGCCCGCGCCGAGTGGAACGCGATTCAACCGAGGCTGACAGAGCCAGATCTGCTCAAAACTAGCAGCACGATCGTCTACTTGCAGGGAACCACGCTGGGGCTGAAGCCGGGGGACGGCTTATTGTTCATTGGCAGCGAACGGGAGACCAATCCCACTAGCGAGCGTTGGGCTTTCCGTCGCCTGAAAACGGTTGTCGTTGATCAAGCCGCCGGATATACCATCGTCACATGGAGTCAGGGGTTGGGTTCTGTCTTTTCGCCTGCTCAACCGTCCGTGCAGCCGAAGATCTACGTTTTACGCCAACGGGCTTCCTTGTTTGGGCACAACGCCCCCGACTGGCGATCGCTGCCCAACCAGACCAGAGCCGGATTCTTGCCCAGCGGTCCAGGCAACTACGTGAACCGCGATCGCGAATGGTTCAATTTCAGCCTCTCTGGAGATACGCCCGGTTTGTATGGCGAATACTACCGGGGCACGAACTTTGGCACCCTCCTGATGACGCGCACCGATCCAACCATAAATTTTGCTTGGCAAGATCAGTCTCCCGATCCGCTGGTGCCCGTCGATAATTTCTCAGTTCGCTGGACAGGACGCATCACCCCCGATTATTCCGAGGCTTACACCTTCTACACCCTTTCCGATGATGGGGTGCGCCTCTGGGTGAACGATCAACAGATCGTCAACAACTGGACGGATACGATCACCCTCACCGCCGGACAAAAGTACTCCATTAAGCTGGAATATTACGAACAAGAAGTCAGCGCCACAATCAAACTCTTTTGGTCAAGTCCGCGTCAGCCCTACGAAATCATTCCGCAGAGCCGACTCAGTACGCCGCCCAGTGGCCCTTTTCCCTCCGAGACGATTGATCTCGATGCGGTCTACCCGCAAATTGTGCCGACCAGTTGGGTGGTGCTGGCGCGTCCCGGTGCCGCTGAGGTGTACCAGGTGACTGCTGTGTCCGAAGCGGCTCGTACCGATTTCAATCTGTCCAGCAAAACATCTCGCTTAACGTTGCAGGGAGAGAACCTGTACAGCCGGTTTAATCAGCATGTGCGCGATACGGTTGTGTTGGCCCAGAGTGAGGAATTGCGGCTGGCAGAACGTCCCTTAACCAGCGCGATCGCGGGCAGTCCCAGTCAATTCTTAAATCGAGTCGCGGGGACATTAACCCCCGTAGAAGGCAACCAGATTCAGTTGAAGCAGCCCATACCCGGACTGGAAGTGGGACAATTACTGATTGTTCAGGGGCGGCGATCGCGGGCCAGAGTCGCCGCAACCGTTGCCGCCAATGCCCTGAAACTTGTCTCACCCGATGGATCAGAGAGCGTTGGTTTAACGCCGGGGGAATCGCTGCAAACGCTAAAATCTCCAAGTCGGACTCCAACGGGCACTGTGCAATGGCAACTAAAAACTCAAAAAGGATTTGCAGGAACAGTCACCGCTAACCTGAATCAGATTTGGTTGGATGCTAGTCAGGCAGAGGATGAGATGGTCAGTGAAGTGGTGGCGATCGCGCGATCGCTGAAGACCAAAAAACACTGCACCTGGCCACCGGGCTGACCAACAGTTACGACCTGGCCACCGTGACGATTTACGGCAACGTGGTGCCTGCCACCCACGGCGAAACCAAAACCGAAGTCCTGGGCAGTGGGGATGCCAGCCAGCCGTACCAATCGTTTACTCTGCGCCAAAAGCCCCTGACGTATGTCAGTGCGCCAACGCCCAGCGGTGCCGAGTCCACCTTGAAAGTTCGGGTGAATGAGGTGCTCTGGCACGAAGTTGCATCGCTCTATGGGGCAAAACCGCGCGATCGCGTCTTCACCACACGCACGGATGATGACGGCAAGACCACCCTTCAGTTTGGCGATGGCAAAACCGGCGCACGCCCGCCCAGTGGTCAGGAGAATATCACCGCAACCTACCGTATCAGCATTGGGCTAGACGGGCTGGTAAACGCCAACCAGCTCAGTTTGCTGACGACGCGGGCGCTGGGTGTGAAGGGTGTGGTCAATCCCCTGCCTGCCACGGGAGCCGAAAACCCTGAATCCCTGGAGCAAGCTCGCCAAAATGCTCCGTTGACCGTGCTCATCCTGGAGCGGATTGTGTCATTGCAGGACTATCAGGACTTTGCCCGCGCCTTTGCCGGGATTGCCAAAGCACTGGCAACCTGGACCTGGAATGGGCAGAGTCGGGGCGTGTTCGTGACGATCGCCGGTCCCAATGGCGCAGAAATTTCAGCCAACAGCGACGTATACAAAAACCTGATCGCCAGTATGCGCCGATTCAGTGATCCCCATGTGCCCTTACAGGTGCAATCCTACCGTCGGGCATTCTTCCGTTTGCAGGCGAACGTGAAGATTGACCCCGACTACCTCCCAGAACGGGTGTTGTCCGCCATTGAGCAAGCGGTGCGATCGCGCTTCTCCTTTGATGTTCGCGATTTTGGTCAGCCCGTGGTGCTCAGCGACGTTGTGGCAACCATCCAATCCGTGTTGGGAGTAGTCGCCGTTGACGTAGACCAGCTCCATCGCCTGGATGAACCGCCAACCCGCCGCGATCGCCTGATCGCACAAGCCCCCCGTCCTGGTGACAATCAAACCACTCTAGCCGCCGAACTCCTGCTCCTAGCTCCAGCTCCACTAGATGTACAGATCATCAGCACCGGATAATTTCCCCCTCCCTCCTCCCCCATCTCGTACAGACGCGATTAATCGCGTCTCTTCTCCCCCTATGCCCTAGACACGACCAAACTCTACGCCCTCCTGCCCGCCATTCACCGCATCCGAGATGCCGATCGCGGAGAACCCCTAAAAGCACTGCTAAGCGCGATCGCAGCCCAGGTCGCCGTGCTGGAAGAAGACCTGGCCCAACTGTATGACGACCAATTCATTGAAACCTGCGCCGATTGGGTGGTGCCCTATATTGGCGACCTGATTGGGGTGCGCACCCTGCACGGCACCAGTCCCGCGATCAGCAGTCCCCGTAGTGAAGTTGCCAACACGATCGCCTATCGACGGCGCAAAGGCACGGCCACCATGCTGGAGCAGTTGGCCCGCGATGTGACGGGGTGGGATGCCCGTGTGGTCGAGTTCTTTCAATGGCTGGGCACCACCCAGTACATGCAACACATTCGTCCGTTTCGGGGCGGCACACTGAATTTGCGAAATTCCGAAGCCTGCGATCGCATCACCAACTACAGCGGTGCCTTCGAGACGACCAATCTGGTGGAGGTACTCGACCACGCAACCAGCACCATGAGAGAGTTTGCCGGAGCCTTCAACACCGCCGCTCACACCGCTGATGTGCGTCGCATTGCTAGCGGCCGGGGGCAATTCAACATTCCCAACATCGGAGTTTTTCTATGGCGGTTGACGGCCTATCCAATCCAGCAGGGAACGGCTCGCTTGGTAGGCGAAGGCTACACCTTTCACCCCCTGGGTAGGGATGAGCCCTTGTTTAACGACCCACAACCCGAACCCGAAATTACCCATCTGGCTGACCCGATTAATGTCTCCGAACCCTTACGTCGCCGCCCCCTGTACGACGAATTGGAGCGGCTGCGGCAGGCGTTGGTGGATGGACTAACAGACGAAGCCGCCCTGTTGCAGGGCGTGTACTTTGGCACACGGCTGGCATGGCATCCGTTCCGCATCTTCAAGGACGGCATGGAAATTCCAGCCAAAGAAGTTCTGATTTGCAATCTCAGCGACTGGCAGCGATCGCCCAGCAGCCGAGCCTATCGTCCCAAACCCACCTCCACGAACCCTGACCCCGCTTCCCAAACTCGACCGATTCAAGTTGCCGTAGACCCCAAGCTGGGGCGTTTAACCTTCCCCGCCGGCGTCTCCCCTCAGCAAGTCAGCGTCAGCTATGCCTACGGGTTCAGCACTGACATGGGCGCAGGTCCCTATTCTCGTCCTCAGACTGGCAGCCCCCCCCAGACGGTCAGCGCGGGCGGATTGTCTCTGGCAGATGCCTTGATCAACACGGGAACCAACGATGGTGTGATTGAAATTGCTGACAGCACCACCATTAGCGGTAATGTCACCCTGACGCTCGCTGCTGGACAGCAGTTGACCCTGCGATCGCGGGATGGGGTGCGGTCGGTAATCGATGGCGCGATCGCGATCGGCGTCTATCTCGTCGGCAATCTCGTCGCGATCCTCAATCTCTGCTCAAGCAAAACGCCCCAACGCAATCGCGGCCGGGGTGCAAGTAACGCTCAATTGCGGGGCTCGCAGTGGGACCAACGGACGGGAGGCAAC
>JAAUSG010000202.1 GCA_012034055.1 Leptolyngbyaceae cyanobacterium RU_5_1
CGATCGCGACGATTTTGCCATGATTGCCCTCCTCAACTTGAGGACGCACATGAGATTGATAAATCTCATCACCACGTCGAGCAAATTCCTCTTTACTGTAGCGGGGCTGTCGAACTGTCATAGGCTTGATTGCGCTTTAATCGATGCCCTTTCATTTTAATCGAGCGATCGCACCCACAGTTTCACTTCAACCGCGATCGCGCTTTTGGACAGTGCTACACGGGAAAAAATGCTGGATTGACGAAAGGAAAACATGCCTACAGAGAGGGGCGATCTTGCTGAAATCTATACCTGCGTTATCCTACTCAGAGCAACCTCCTACATAGTCCGCTCAGTGCTCAGTGATCCCTCGACCGTAAGCAAAAAGGTCACAAGTAGCATCAAGTATCTGCGTTGCAAGAAAGTGCAGCGCACAGATGAAAGCCCAAAGAGCATTTTCCTCAGTTGCAGTACAAACGTTGTCATATAAGCGTCCTGCAAACAAAGGCAGCGGTTGGAGTACGAGGATACCATCAATTCCCTTCTCACCGATTTTGGATCGCAGCGTTTCTAACTGGTTCCATCCTTGGTACGCAATAACAAATAGTGGAATTTGTTCAGGCACTTGACCTCGCGTGATGCTTTCTATTCGATATCTCCGCCGTATGGTGTACACCTTATCTCGAGTGGACAAAACCTGATCCCATTGTGAGGGCAAGGTTGACTTGATCTCAATTACGGAACTGACACCCTCTGCTAGCACGAGCCTCACATCAGCGATGGAAGGTGCTGCAATACTTGGAAACGCGCCGTTCTCAACAATCACATCGAGTTGTCCAGTCTTTTCTCCATACTGATCGATAATTTGTCCAGTTGTACTGCGATATTTGACAGGCAAACTTGGGAGGATCAGTTGCCTAATGGTCTGTTCACGAACATATCCCGAAACAGCACTTGATCCGCCATCTTGATGGGCGGCAACTAACGCTTGCCGTATCGCTTGTAAACGAGAGTAAAGAACTGAGTGCATTTGACTGAGAGTAACCACCGACTAGCAACAGCGGTTATTTATGTTTAGCTAAGAACAAACTCACTTGTTGCCAGTAACTTTGGATAACGTCAGAAGTTTAGCATTCGGTCAACAGTGCTGGATAACTTTCTGCTCTCCACTCTCCCTTTCAGGGTAAGTCCTACTAGTCCAATTTGAAGTGGAGCGGCAAGAGATCAGACAAGGCAAAACTCTTGTCTGACCCGCAAATGATGATCTCAGCAGTCTCAGCTAATTCAGCAATCACCTGTCTACAGTTGCCGCAGGGTACGAGCGATCGCAGCCCCAGGTTTGGATCGGCGTCAATGCAAGCCACAGCGATCGCCCGAAACGCTCGTTCTCCCTGGGCGATCGCTGAGCACAGTGCTACTCGTTCGGCGCAAATCGTTAGCCCATAGCTGGCATTTTCAACATTCACGCCAATGTAAATCTGGTCTCCGGCAAGAACGGCTGCGCCAACTCGAAAGTTTGAGTACTTTGCATAGGCTGACTTTGCGGCTTCTTGGGCCGCATTGCAAAGGTTTGCTCGTTCTTCAGGTGTTAAGGTCATAGGGCTATCCCAAATCAATTCCCAGGAAGCGATCGAGGAATCGACTCCGCCAGACTGCTCGCAGAATTAAGCACCATTCCAGCGCGACCAGACCAATAAATAAATAGCTGATAACACTCAGCCGGGATAGTTCAAAGAAAGAGCGGAGTGGAGGAACTGCCAGGATGGTGAAGTACACTCCCAACAGCACCACTGCAACAATTGAGTAGCGCCAATCTCGGCTGAGGGGTTCCCCACCCACCCAGAAGCGTGCTGGAGGTTTGAGAAATGGCAGCAGCAACAATTCACCCATCACCAGAATGGTGACCAGAGCGCTGCGCGGAATTTCATAGTCAACCTGGGCCAACTCCAGATTTGGCTGTAAATCTAAGATGGCAACCACTAGGTAGAACAGGTACACCAAAAGCGACACCAGGGTTAGAGTCAGGGTGGCCGGGATCACGAAATGCAGCATCGATCGCACCATGCTGCGGCGCGGAATGGCACCCGGTTTTGCCCAGATGGGAATAAACGTTGTCGGAAAGCCGACACCAATCAACGAGACGATCGCGCTTTGCTTGTTTTGTAGTGGGAAGCTGTCTGTCACAATGGCCGTGGCAAACACCAACAGTGTGACGCAAAACGTCCGCACCATGAACAGCTTCATTGCGTCTTGAATGCCGTTACGGATGCGCTGCCCTTCCAAAAACGTGTGCGGCAGCGCCCCAAAGGAGTCCTTGAGCAGCACAATGTCAGCGACGCTACGGGTGGCTTTACTACCGCCTGCCATTGCGATCGCCAAATTCGCCTGCTTCAGCGACAGCACATCATTCACCCCATCCCCAATCATGGCCACATAGCGTCCTCGACGCCGCAAACTTCGCACCAACTCTGCTTTCTGGTCTGGCGTAATCCGTCCAAACACCGTACTGGTCAACGCCGTTTGCACAAACTGCAATTTGTCCATCTGCGCCAGTTCTTGCCCAGAAATGACCTCAATATCTGCACCCAAGCCGGCTTGCCTTGCCAGCGCTGCCACGGTTTGCGGATTATCCCCCGAAATAATCTTGACCTCAATGCCTGCGATCGCAAACCCGTCCAATGTTTCCTTTGCCTCTGGACGCAACTGGTCACTAAATCGCAAAATTCCCAAAGGCGTTAAATTCTCAGGCAGCATGGGTGATGTGTCCTCGCCCTCCAGCGATCGCGTCTCCGGGCTGTAGGCAAACATCACCACCCGCAACCCCTGCCTGGCTCCCGCTTCAATGTAATCTGCAACATCGAAACTTAAAGCAGTCAAGGAGAATAGAAATTCAGGCGCACCGAGGACATAAGTGCCGGGAGATGGGGAGTGGGAAAATTTTGAATTTTGAATTTTGAATTTTGTAGGGCTGTGCCCTTCCCGAAGGGTATTTTGAACTGCTTCCCTATCTTCCCCTGACCCCTGACCCCTACCAAATACCAACGCACTCCATTTACGGGCAGACGAAAAGAGAACTTCTGCCATTGGCTCCGAAATGATACCGGGGCAGGCGTTGGCGATCGCGTCATTCGTTTTGTTCCCAGCCGTGGTGCTGGCGGCATAGACGCCGAGTAGCGATCGCAGCTCATCTTCGCTGATGCCGATGGGATAGACTTCTTGCAGTTCAATCTGGTTTGTGGTCAGCGTTCCTGTTTTGTCCAGGCACAACACATCCACATTGCTCAACGATTCCACCGCATTTGCCTGTTGGATCAACACGTCCTGTCCAATCATGCGCACGGCACCCAAGCCATAGGCCAGCGTGATGGCCAGCAACAGCCCCGCCGGAACTAATCCCGCAATCACCGCCGATCGCTGCACCACATCGTTGAGCGAGTAAGACCGACTCAAAAAGCTAATGCCAACCAGAATCCAGAGGAAGCAAGCAATCAGCAGAAAGACGCGAATGACAACATTAATTTCCTGCTGCACTGGGGTCAGTACCTGACGAAATGCCCGCGCTCCAGTCATCAACTTGTAGGCAACGGTTTCAGTGCCCACTTTTTCCGTTCTGTAACAAACCATCCCGCTGGCGCAAAAGCTGCCAGAGTACACCGGGTCTCCAACGACCTTGGGAATCAGATCAGACTCACCCGTCAGCAAAGATTCGTCTACTTCAATTCGCCCCTCTCCAACTACAGTGCCGTCTACCACAATTTGGTCACCCGGACGCAGCAGCAAAATATCTCCCAATACGATTTCGTTGGGATCAACATTCAATTCCTTGCCATCCCGAATAACCGTTGCTTTCGGTCGATAAAGCAGGGCAATCTCATCCAGCTTTCGCTTCGCCCAAATCTCCTGACAAATGTTGACTAACACCCCACCGAAGATCACCACCACCACTAACACGCCATCTCCAAATCGCCCCAGCAGAAACATCACCAGGCTGATCGTGAAAAAGGCTGCATTGATAAAGGTGAATAAATTTTCTCTCAGGATCTGACCATAGGAGCGGCTACTCTGCAGGGAGACATTGTTTCCTTGACCAGCCGCGCGTTTGGCAACAACTTCGCGATCGCTCAAACCCTGCAATTCAGAGGTCAGGCTTGCATCCTTATCATTCATGGATTGGGCATTTCCGAAAAACGAATCTTAATCCAGATCAGGCAGAGGCTGAGAGGACGATTTGGATAGGTGTATTCCTTCTTCTGACCCTGCCCACAGCATACCCAACATCATAGTGCTGCAATGACTTGCAGTAGTGCGATTGTAACGGGATAGCCTCCCCCCTGACGAGATCCAGTCATAATTTCTCCTCTACCTCAAGTCCAAGGGGGGATTCATCCTAATTGGAGTTGTGGCAACGATCGCAACTCGTTAGCATGGATTGGAGTCATTTTTTGAATTGCAGGCGTCCGAAGAATGATTGCATTTGTACTCAAGGTCACGTCCGTTTTTTGGCGATCGCAACCATGCAAATCACTCAATGTCTTCATGCAGCCCTACTGGTCTCCAATTTGAGACAAGCAGAACATTTTTATGGAACAGTGCTATGTTTACCCAAGGTGGACAGAACCCTTAGATTTCCGGGAGCCTGGTACGAGGTCGGCGGGTTTCAAATTCATCTAATTGAGGCGTCATCCTTTCCCAGGGAGCTACAGAATTCAGAGAAATGGGGGCGCAATCGGCATCTGGCGTTTTCAGTGAACAACCTGGAGGCAGCCAAGGAACATCTCGTAGCTCATAACTGTCCAATTCAAATAAGTGCGTCTGGACGGGCAGCGTTGTTTACTCAAGATCCGGATGGAAATGTGATCGAATTGAGTGAAGTTAAGCGTTAGGGCATGTTCAAAAATCTATTCTGTAATCACGCTGTCATTAGCACGTCCCGTTCCTGAAAAACTCACTACGGCTTGTTTTGGAAATCATCTTTCACTCAATTAATAGGTGAAATATGCAGCTCAATAATCCAGCCAATAGCAACTCTGGAGGGGAAGGATGCATCGATTAACACCGCTCATCTGTTCAATTGCCTTGATTGTCGCAAGTTGCTCAAAGCCAGACCCAACTGCGATTCAACCGCAGCCATCAGACGGTAATCTTCCAGCAAGTACTGACCTCAATTCAGGCATGACGTCAGCGAATAGTTCAGGCAGCTCTTCCGCAAGCACTGGCTCTAGTCCAACAAAACTGGCAAAAAATCAATCTGTAGCAGTTCGTCCTCAGCCAGCCGCTAAAGTGCTCGTCTGTGCTGTCACGACAGACGATGCTTTGAAAAAAGACCATACTAAAAAACCTGAGCATTGCCGGATTGTTGAAGTGCGAACAATGCCTGAAGCAACGAGTTTTAAGTGTAATAAATTCTTCGAGTTAAGCCGTGTTTTCAAAGGCGGCAATTACTCGTGTGATGTGAATGTTCTTCAATGTTTGCCAGGGGTGCCCTGTGAATTCGCTGATTTTCCCTGTAAAACCCCTGGTACCACAGAGCCAGAATTCTGTAGTGGTGTCAAGAAAATTTCGCTTTCGTCCTCCAAGCCCAAGATTGACACCTCCTCCCGCTAAACAGTTCCCTGATTATTCAGGTTGGTAAGGGCAACCTGGTAAGCAACATTAAGATGAAAGCGAAGCGCTACTATCAACAGTGCTTCGCTTTCACCTTATGCCCGTTCACCTCTTACACACACACTATGTACGCCGCCAAAACTCGTAACAAATTTGCTTACTTTTTGCCTCCGAATAGATTAACGTTAACCAGGCCCGGAGCGCTGACATTGACCTTACCAGTCTGATTAGACGCTTCATTGCCTAACAAATTAACGTTAACCAACCCAGGAATTGTGAGATTAATTCCCTCACGAGACGTTCCAGCTTGTCCAGGAGAACCCGTTTGTCCAGAAGATCCCCCGCTAGCAGGGCCATTACTTGGACTTGGACCAATACCTATACTCGGTCCAGGAGTGTTTTCGGGCGAACCAGGAAGTGTTCCATTAGATCCAGGGGTAGAGCTAATCGAATTACCAACTCCGACTGGGCTGTTTTGAGCCGATGCAGGTTGAAGCGGCTGAGAACCTGGTTTTGTTAGAGCACTAGTGGGTGCAGAAAAAGAAGGTGAGGTGGCAGTTGGCAGCGAAACGGGGGGAAGTGCTCCTGTAGGGGAAAAATTGCCAGTGCTGGCTGGACTGAGGAGATTGGGAATTTGTACCGTTGCCTTTGTTGCAATTGCTTGCTGAGAGTTCAGTCCTTCGGCAATTTCTGCCTGAACGGCTGCGATCGCGGCATCAGAGCGATCCAATGCTTTATTTTCGACAAGTAAATCTAACCCCTTAACTAACTCGCTGGTTTGGTAAAACGTTCTCAGGTCAAAGGTATAGACTCGCTCGATTTTGTCTCGTGCAATGACGGCAATCTGCCCAGCTTGCAGGGTTTGGTTTTGAGATTGATCCCGATTAAACACCTCAATTCCGCTATTGGTGAGCGCGCCAACGAGTGTCGTGTCTGTTTCTGGAACGTACCGCACAAATAATGCAGAACCACGAATTCCAGCAGCAGCGTTCGGAGTTCGGACACGAGTTCGCCCCTGTTTGGGAGGAATCAATAGGAGTACTGTTCCTTTTGAAAGCTTTAAAGTCCGGGTATTCGGAAGAAATTGAAATAGCGCTTGCTCTCCAATCCTTGCTAAGGATTTGTCATTGAACCGTAGTTCTGCTAGGGAGTTGTGCGCAGTCGTCAGAGCGTCGCCAGGAGTGAGATTATCCTTAACCTTTGCTGTGCGAGGCTGCTGATTTTGTAGGATGAGCCGAACGGTGTTGCGAAGCTGTTGCACCGTTGCTCGGTTCAATAGCGTTTCGGCACTGGCTGCACCAGGAAGCAGAAGGCTGCTTCCACTCCAAAGGAGTATGGTCAATAGCAGAGCTAATTTGCGAGACATAAAGCTTTCGGACATCTTCACTAACTTAAACAAATCAGATTCGGGTCTCTTACTGAGACTCACCAACGGTAGATTCCTGTCGAGTTAAAAATTCTTTTCCTACTCCACCAACGAGTACAAGAAAAGGCTTACTGAGCCGCGTTGGTAGGGTGCAACCCTTTACTACAACTGTAAAGATTTAGATCAGTCACTCTATAGCCGATCATCCGTCGTCTCTGAGGCATTACTGGAGATAGTTCCAGGGATAATCGACACGATCATAGCAAGCAAGTATTGGTTTCTATGCATTGATTGTATGAAGGAGGTGTACTGATCATGTAGAGTCAAATAGTTTACTTCGGGTGAGCGCAATGGAACTCAGAAACTGTTGACCCAATTGCAACTAGAGTAGGCTAGATGAGCCGATCGCACTTCCCTTAACTACCTCATCCAGTTGGGTTATTTTTATTACACTCCACTCCCATCTTGTCGGTATAGGGGGACATACCCCACACCCTTATTTTGGAGCAGCAACAAGGTTGATATCGAAGATTTCAGAGAACGCGATCGCAACTTGTTGCTGCACCTCTTCCAGTTCAATTCCTCGCACAAATTGCTCTAAACTGCCAACGGGTTTATTCGGAATTCCACAGGGAACGATATCGTCAAACCCACGCAGATCTGGGCAGACATTGAGGGCAAACCCATGCATAGTGATCCATTGGCTGACCTTGATGCCGATCGCAGCCACTTTCCGTCCCTCTATCCAAACGCCTGTCATCCCTGGAATCCGGCTTCCTGCTAGACCATACTTACCTAACACTCGAATCAGCACTTCTTCCAGGAGACGTAGATACCAGTGCAAATCGTTCCGGTAGTAGTTCAGGTTCAAGATCGGGTAGCCTACTAGTTGTCCGGGAGCATGATAGGTTACCTCACCACCCCGCTCAATGCGAACGACTTCCCGCTCTGATTGAGCAGGATTAAATTTGAGGAATTTGGAGTCAGCACCCTGTCCCAACGTGTAAACCGGCGGATGCTGCAACAGGAGCAGAACATCCTCCAGCTCAGGATTCGCTTTGCGCTCAGCCACCAGCGATCGCTGCCATTCCCAAGCTGTGGCGTAGGGCATGAGTCCCGGAGTATACAACTGACAGATGCGACGTTCCCTGGCAATTTTGTGCAACTCACCAGAATTGTTGACTATTGCACAACATTCAGAGTTCTTTACCTTCTCTTCAGAATGTAGGGGAGAGAAGTGAGTACTCATTGAAAATTTAAGTATTTAGGTTGAAACATACCCCAACCTCCCAGGATCGTTCAAAACGCTTAGAGAATCAAGGGGGATTGGACAGAAATCTGCATCAAATTAAAGCAAGTTCAATCAAGAATTATCAACGGATGCAAAACATTCTAAAGTGAACCGTCCTATCGAGTACAAGATGCTAGGGTTGAAGTTAAGACCCGACTAGGGTAAAGTTAACAATCCAGCTTTTAGGGGAGGAAGCTCCATGAAGCTTGTTATTCAGGGCAAAAATATCGAGATTACTGATGCGATTCGTGAGTATGTGAACCAAAAAATTGAGAAGGCGGTGTGCCACTTTCAAACCTTGATCACTGAAGTTGATGTCCATTTATCCGTCGCCCGCAACCCCCGCGTTAATTCCAGACAAGTTGCTGAAGTAACAATTTATGTCAATGGCTCCGTTGTCCGCGCCGAGGAAGGTAGCGAGAACCTATACGCCAGTATCGATCTAGTAGCCGACAAGATTTGCCGCCAACTTCGTAAATATAAGGAAAAACGCTCTGATAAACAGCACACATCGTTGAAGACAGTTGATGCATTGAGCGATCAGCCCATTGTCTCCAATCTTTTGAAAGACCGTGAACCTGAACTTCCTGCTCAGGTCATTCGCACGAAATACTTTGCAATGCCTCCGATGACTGTTCAGGAGGCATTGGAACATTTGGAACTGATTGATCACGATTTCTACGTTTTTCGCAACGTTGAGACTGGTGAAATTAATGTGGTGTACGAACGCAATCACGGGGGCTTTGGTGTAATTCAGCCTCGTAATGGGAATGGGCATACCTCTATAAACGGAAAGAACGGCAAGGTCGCTCTTGAAGTCGATATAACACCTGTACAGGGCTGAAGTTAAACGTTCGTTGTCAATGCTCCTGGAGCAATCTCATCGAGTTGGGAGAGCTTGTCTTTGAGACAAGCTCTCCCAACTCTTTTTAAGCAATCGTCCGAAGCTCCCAGTTTGGACAATCTCAAGCAAGCCCACAGCATTCCGTTGAGCATCAAGCTTTTGTCCAGCAGTTGACAACCCGGTTGGGATGAACGGAATGACCAGTAGTCACAACCCTAATACTTTGCTGAAGAGGTTGTTACCACACAGGTTGATCCTGCATCACCGGAGGGTGGAATTAGCCCAATCACATGCGGCACTGGACGCGGCTCGTAGCCAACCAGGGATTGACCCTTATAAGCCAATGATGTGCTGGCACCGGAATCTAGCATGACTGCATCGCGAAATCCGGCTTTCGCCAGAGCAATTCCCAAATCAACGGAACCAATCGGCTCCACAGAAACTCCAATCTGGGGTTGTCCGTCTCGGTTAATCCCCCAGAATGCCCGATGGCGCAGTTCATTAACACTGTATAAGCGACCAAATCGCTCCAGGGGTTGGGGCTGCCCATTTTCAACCAGCCATCCAGCCGCTACAAAAGCATCGGTGACATCTGGCAATTCTGCTTGAATGTTTTCCAGGGTGTTGTGTTTTTGGTCATTGAAGGGCACAAACTTAACTGAGTTGGGACCGATGAGAACCAGTGGGCGCTGATTGATGAACGGGATCTCACCCCGTTTACCGGGAATAAACTGACCGTGGCTTTGACTGTAAATCGGACCTAGCATTTCATTGGAATCCAGGAGTTCCAGTGAAAAGAAAGCACCATCAACCCCAGCAATCACAGGTGTCTTGGCAATAATTTCTTGGACTTGACCGCGCGTATGGTAATGAATGGTGACAGGTTTACCACCCGCAATAAAAATGAATGGCACCTGGTTAATCGTCATATCGATGCGCCGAATGGAAGATGCAAAATCAAACCCCATGCTGACCGCTGCCAATTGAGATCCACCCCAGGCAATATCCACCATTTCTTGGAGGCGAGATTGACCAATTCGCCCGATCGCCAACAAGCTTTCCGATTGCCCCGCCAGCCGTTCATCCAGGTCGTTCATCGTCAGAGCCGCTGTGTAGCCAGTCGCTTGCACCGCTTCAAGGGCAGGCTTGTCAAATTTGCCCTCTGGATAGGTGAAGTAGCGGATCGGAATGCCCAATTCAGCTTCTAGAATGCGCTTCGATTCCTGGGTCTCAATCAGGAGTTGATCCGGGGTCAAGCCTTCCATGACTTTATGGTTGACGCTGTGAGACGCGATCGTGATCAGGCGGTCTTTCGCCAACTGTCGCAGTTGCTCCCAGCTCAGGCTAGACCGTCCCATTTGTTTGCCAACTTTAGCGGTATAAATTGAAAAACAGCGGGGTAATTGTACTTTTTCAGTAGTGGATATACGTAGGTGTAATGCCCTTTATAGCCATCATCAAAGGTTAACAGAATCGGCTTTGCGGGTAGGGGAAGCCCA
>JAAUSG010000203.1 GCA_012034055.1 Leptolyngbyaceae cyanobacterium RU_5_1
TGGGAGAAGGGGGTGGGGGATGAGGGCTGTTTTTTGACTTCATCAGACATCCTCTGATCACAGCTTGAGTCTGCTATTCCGGTATAGGAGCCTTCCTCTGATTTCGACCCAATGCAGCATCAACGGCTTGCTGTTGGTCTCGACGAGTAATCCATTGATGGTAGGTGCGAGTGTGAACGGCGACAGAATGTCCCATCATTCGAGCAGCAACGGTGTCGGGTAGCCCAAAGTGGATGGTGCGGACGGCCCAGGCGTGGCGTAAATCATAGGGAGAAAAGGGAATTCCGTAGCGGCGAAACTGAACGGCGACACACTGACCAACGCGCTGCAAGGTTGTTTTGGACAAATCTGTTTGGATGGATGGCAGATTGACCTGGCGCAGGTTAAATTGATCGACCCATTCTGGGTAGAAGGGCCAAACTTCGTGGGTTCCAGTTTTTGTCATGCCGAGCACCTGAACGGTTGGCTCTGAAGTAGTCTGGGTCAGGGATGAGTAGTTACTGAAAAACACCTCATGGTTTCTCAGCCCGTAGGTTGCCATGATCCCGTAAACGAATTGCCAGGCTGGGTTTGGAATGGTTTCCCACGTTGTCACGATCAACTCATCAGAAGGCAACTGACGAGCTTGAGTCCGACTGGTGCCGTAGCTGCCCCAAAAGGATTTCAGGGCAGTGGGCAATTCCAGATTCATAAACGACGCAAACGCACTCAGGGCAGTGCAGCAAACCTGGCGGCTGCGAGAGTTGGCATCGGTGGAGCGAACGGTGGCGTAGATGGTTTCCACCAGGCTGAGGGTGGGGTTGGCTTGGGCGATCGCTTCCAATTTCCGCAAATAGGGCGCATAGGCAAATTCCCAGGTTGTTTGGGTTGATGTCGGATTGTCGGTTCGCTCTGGCTCGGTCAAAAAATGGTGCTCAAAGGACTGGAGTTGCTGCGCTAATCCCAGTTGATCCAGCCGCTGCCAACCCGATCCAGTTGCATAGTTCTGCCAATCAAACGTCTTTTGAATCAACTGAGCCGCAATCACCTTGACTTCTTGCTCTGCCTGTTTCAAGCCAGTCGGTGTGGCGGGTAGCCGCAGGCTAATCCGCTGTTGATACGGCTTCAGGTGCAAGCTGTCTGGACGGGGGGGTAAGGTGCCTCGCAAGTTCAGCGTTTGCCCACGTCGCTCAATTTGCAGTCCCATTTGGGCAACTTTCAAGCGCTGATTGACCTGAGCAATTCGGGCATCAATCGATGAATGGGTCTCAGCCATTGTTCACACAATCATTGACAACAGAAAATGATCGAATTGTTAAGTATTTCGTGACTAGCCTTCGTTTTGAGAAAACTTTTATTGTTAAAATCAATTTACAAAGCTGATAGTTTGGAAACCTGTTGCCATTATGGGTCGAGTTGGAGTTCTACTACTAAATTTGGGCGGACCAGATCGTTTGGAGGACGTTCGTCCTTTCCTGTTTAACCTATTCTCCGACCCTGAGATTATTCGATTGCCGTTCCCCTGGCTGCAGAGTCCGCTTGCCTGGATGATTTCTACCTCACGGGCGAAGCGATCGCAGGAGAATTACAAGCAAATTGGCGGTGGCTCTCCCCTGCGACGAATTACTGAAGAGCAAGCTCAGGCGCTCCAGACCCAACTTCGGCAGCAAGGGTACGATGCTACGGTCTATATCGGCATGCGCTACTGGCACCCCTTCACCGAAGAAGCGATCGCCCGTATCAAGCGCGATGGTATTAACCGCTTAGTGATTCTGCCCCTTTACCCGCAGTTTTCAATCAGCACCAGCGGTTCCAGCTTTCGTCTACTGGAGCAGATCTGGCAAAACGACGCTGCACTCAATTCCATCGAGCACACGGTCGTGCCATCCTGGTATGACCGTCCTGGCTACCTACAAGCAATGGCACAGCTGATTGCTCAACAGTTGGATCAATTTCCCAATCCCGATTCAGTCCACGTCTTCTTCAGCGCTCACGGTGTCCCGGTTAGCTATGTAGAAGAATCTGGCGATCCATATCAGCGTGAGATCGAAGAATGCACGCAGTTGATTATGCAAACGCTGAATCGACCCAATGCTCATACCCTGGCGTATCAAAGTCGGGTTGGGCCCGTAGAGTGGTTGAAGCCCTACACCGATGACGCTCTCAAAGAACTGGCTGAACAGGGCGTAAACGACCTCATTGTTGTGCCGATTAGCTTTGTGTCTGAACACATTGAGACCCTGCAAGAAATTGACATTGAGTATCGTGAGCTGGCGGAAGAAGCTGGTATTCAAAACTTCCGTCGAGTTCCTGCGCTCAATACCCATCCAGTGTTCATTAACGACCTGGCAAATTTGACGGCCGATGCTCTGAACGCTCCCAGCCTGAAGCTGTCTGATGTTGTGCAACCCAACACGAAGGTCAAGCTCTATCCGCAAGAACGTTGGACCTGGGGCATGACAAGCTCTGCCGAAGTCTGGAACGGGCGGCTAGCCATGTTAGGGATTCTGGCAGTCTTGATCGAACTGTTGTTGGGTCACGGCCCATTACATGCGATCGGACTTCTATAGGAGCCAGTGGTCTGTCAAGAATTATTTTGTGGGCTGAAAATCGGCTTACCGGCAAAACTTCTCCACGCAGCGGACGAAAATTTCGACGCCCATGCTAAGGGCAGTTTCATCAAAGTCAAAGCGGGGATGGTGATGGGGATAGGCGAGATCCTTCTCGGCATTTGCAGAACCAAGGAAGAAGTAGCAGCCAGGAACTTCTTGCAGGAAAAAGGACATATCCTCACCGCCCATCGTTTGACAGTCAGGGACAACTCCCAGCGGAGACTCAATCACATCCTCGGCAATGGAGCGAACCAGATTCGCGATCGCACCATCATTAATCACGGGTGGATACAGTTCCCAGTAGTTCAACTCATAGCGGGCCCCGTGAGCCTGACAAATACCCCTGATGATTTGCTCCAGCCGCGGCCCGAAGTAACCCTTGTAGGTTGGGTTGAAATAGCGGACCGTGCCCCCCAGTTTGGCCGTGTCGGCGATCACATTGTGAGCGGTTCCGGCATGAAATTCACCGATCGTGACCACGGCAGAATCAATCGGGTTGACGTTGCGGGACACGATGGTCTGCAGGGCATTGACCACTTGAGCACCCACCACAACGGAATCAATGGTTTGTTGCGGAATGGCACCATGCCCACCTTTGCCCAAAATAATGCACTCAAAGCACTCCACAGCCGCCATCAATGCCCCTGCCCGAACGCCGACCGTGCCGAGCGGCAGGTTGTTCCACAAATGCAAGCCGATCATGGCGTCCACGTCTGGATTTTTCAGCACTCCGGCTTTCACCATTGGTTCCGCGCCACCCAACCCTTCTTCTGCCGGTTGAAAGATAATTTTGACGGTTCCGATAAAGTCATCCCGATGTTGGGAGAGGTAGTAGGCAGTGCCAAGGGCAACGGTGATATGCCCATCGTGACCGCAAGCGTGCATAATGCCATCATGCTGAGACTTGTAGGGAACCTCGTTTTGTTCCTGAATCGGCAATGCATCCATATCAGCGCGGATGGCAAATACGGGACCGGGGCGATCGCTGCGAATCGTGGCCATAATTCCCGTTTTGGCAATTCCAGTCTGATGCTCAATCCCCCATTCCTGTAGCTTCTGGGCAACAAACTCAGATGTGAGCACCTCCTGAAACCCCAACTCTGGCTTTTGGTGAAGCTGCCGACGCCATTCCACCAGTTGGGGTTGCAACGTCCGAATTGCAGCTCGAATGCGAGACGTGTCAACAGGAAGAGGATTTAATGGAGTAAAAACCATTGCTTTTTGTGAATGTGTTATTTAGGACAATGAACAATGTCAAATGCAAAATTAAAAATGGGAAATTAAAAATGGGAAACCCTGGTGGTAGCCATTTTTAATTTTTAACTTTTAATTAATTCTCATTCCTTAACAGAATGGGCATTCGAGTGCAGGTTGGCAAAAAGAACTGCACGGCCGTTCGTCCGGCCCACCTTATTGATTGTGACATTTGCCCGATTCGTTCTTCAATGACTGCTTATCCATCTGCTTTACCCCACCCATGCCTGATTCGTCCCGCTCGCTCGATCGACAAGCCATTGATCCGCAGTTTGCTCAAACAGTTTAGGCAAGAGGTTGTACCGCCGATCTCCAGATCCGAGCAGGTATGGCGGGCGGTTGCGATCGCCCTGGTGGGAGGCGTGGGCATATACATGGCGATCGCGATCGGCTTACCCGAGCTGATGAATCTACTGGTCGGTTCGGCGATCGTGGTTGGGTTGGGAGCGCTGACCGCGTTTTTCCTGACCTGGAATGATGATTGGGAGGACTTTTGGGTGATTGAGCACAACAGAACCTTAGTTGCCTGCGCTAAGCTTCGCTCCTATAGTCACTATTCCGTCCTACATGACCTGTTCGTCTTGCCCGAATGGCGCAGCCAGGGGTTGGGGTCTTATCTGGTCACCTACTTGGGAGCGCAAGCCACCAAACCCCTTTATCTCACCTGTTTGCCTGCCCTGATGCAGTTCTACCTGCGGCTTGGGTTTACCCCCGTTTCTGCTAAAAACCTGCCGCCCCTGCTGCTATACGATCTGGGCATCCCGGGTCGGGTAAAGGTGATTCCTCTAGTGCTGACTTAGGGGAATTAAGAATGCAAAATTAAAAATGCAAAATTAAAAGTGGAAACTTTTGAGTGGTAGCCGGTTTAATTTTTAATTTTTAACTTTTAATAACTCGCTGTAAAGCTCATGGATGACAACGGGATCAGTCGCTCTAGCTCCAGATTGGAAGCAACTTGAGTCAGTTTGTTGGTGTCGGTGGGGTCGATCAGGTGGGGAATCAGTCCAAGAACTGGGACGTTTGTCAATGATTGAATCAGGGTAACCGGTGCCCAGTTGTTGATTTCCTCGGCAGAACAGGGTTGAGCGCAGTTGAGCACAATGCCTTTCAGGTGAACGCGGGATTGACGAGCCAGGGCAACGTTGGCAACAGCTTGTCCGATCGCGCCCAACTTCACGGGCACCACCAGCACAACCGGCAAACGCCAATCCCACGCCAAATCTGCCACGATGGTTTCGTAGGTGAGGGGGGAACCCAACCCGCCAACGCCCTCTACTAGCACAAAATCTCGTCTGCGCTGCAGTTGTTCAAATGCTTGCCAGGCTCGTTCTAATTCAACCTGCCGCCCTTCGCGATCGGCGGCTAGGGGTGGAGCCAGCGGAGCCTGAAACCTGAGCGGAGTCACTTCAAGCGGATCCAGCGCAAACAGGTGGCTGTAAAGTTCACAGTCACCCAGACCCGATTGGATCGGCTTTAAGATTCCTAACCGACGCGGTGCGCAATATCGCTGCCAATACGCCGCCAGGGCAGTTGTCAAAATGGTCTTTCCAGCATCTGTGTCTGTTCCAGCAATCAGCAGCGCGTTCAACGATTCCTCCCTTTACCCTTCATCTCTCTACCCCCTCCCCCTGATCCTAATTGAGATCCTGAAGACTAGTTTCCAGGGTGTAATCGGTTCCTCTAGAACCAATCACATCAATTCGATAAGCTCCAGGTTGATACTGCCCAAAGGCTGTTATTTGAGCTTGCCAGTAGGTGGCGCGATCGGCACTGACGATTTGACCTGAAGGGCTGTAAACTCTCAAACCGGTGCCACCCCAGACCTGAGCGGTTAGCTGTGATCCCTCATCCGCTGTAACGACATAGCGTTTGACGACATTTCTTCTAATTCGGTCATTATAGGTCTGCGAGGTCTGCCCACTGGGAAAGGTGACGATGATTTCTTCGACTCCAGGTGGAGCAGGAGGTTCGGGCGAAGGCGATTCAGTGGGTGAGGGGCTGGGTTCGGGCGCACTCTTGAGGCTGACTTCTAACTCGTACCGACCTCTGTCCGCCCCTGATGTTGGCTGTAGTTTCAAGAGGTAATCTCCGTTGTAGGGCAGTGTTCCGCGCCAGTAGGAGACTCGCTCGGCGCGATCGTCTATGGGTTTGCCATCGGGAGCCAAAACTGTCATCAGCACGTTCTCACCGTTGATGGTTGCTTCTAAGGTTTCTCCCTGCCCAGCATTGACGATATAGGCGATCGCTTCATTAGATTTCAAATCTCCTCTTTGAACCACGCTGTTGTTCAAGTCAACCGTCAGACGTTTGGTGTATTCAATGGGTTCAGGGGGTTTGGGAGTGGGTGTAACGGAAACCGTTGGCGAGGGAGAAGGACTGACAGTCGGACTCTCGGTAACAGTTGGGGAAGCGGTTGGGATTGAAGGTGGCGAATTCAAAAGGGCCCGCATGATTAACCAGGATCCCAAACCCGTTAGTACTACTAAACCAATCCCAGTTGCGATGATCGCTAATGGGTCATCCCACAGCGAACTGCGGGGTTCTTCAATGGTCGGACTGGCGGTTCGCCGATTCGCCGCAGCAGATGATGGGGCAGATTCAGTCGCCCGTCTGCGTCCAACCGCCACTGTCTGCATTCCAGAACGCTGGGGCGGTGTGGGTTGGGATTGGGGTAGAGGAACGGATCCTGGGGTAGAAGAGGGTGCAGCGGGGACAGGCTGAACTGGGGATCCGACAGTCGCAGCTTGAATAGCTTGCACAACTTCGCTGACCGATTGATAGCGATCGCCCGGTCGGTAATGCAACATCCGGTTCAACACCTGGGCAAATCCTGGATTTACAGTCACCCAGCGCTGCCAGTACCAGGTCATCGTGGCATCGTCAAAGAGTTCCTGCGGTTCCCGTCCCGTCATCAACACCACAGCCGTTACGGCCAGCGAGTACAAGTCGCTAGACGGATAGGCTTTGCCCGTTTGCATCTGTTCGTTAGGCGCATAACCGGGTTTGCCAACGGTCGTGGGCTGGGTAAAGGTGGTGCCCATTGCCTGAAACCGGGTTGCCAACTCCTTGACCACGCCAAAGTCAATCAACACCGGCTTATTGTCTTGTTGGCGCAGGATGATGTTATCAGGGGCAATGTCTCGATGAATAATGCCCTTGCTATGAATGTGAGCCAGGACAGACAATATTTGCCGCATCAACTGCAACACTTCCGCCTCTGAGAAGGCAATTCCCTGTGCTCTCCGCTCATCCAGGAGCGATCGATAGGTTTGCCCTTCCACATACTCTTGAACCAGAAACAAGCGCTGATCTTGTTCAAACCAGGCTAAAAATCGCGGAATTTGCGGATGTTGAATTTGGTAAAGCGTTTCGGCTTCCCGCTGGAACAGTTCCTTTGATTTGTCGAGTGCATATGCGCTCCCTTGGGCTGGCGCTAATTCTTTCAAAGCACAGCGCTCATTAAAGCGGTTTTGATCCTCTGCCAGGTAGGTACGACCAAATCCGCCCTGACCCAGAATGTTGAGGACACGATAGCGATTTTGCAGAATAGTTCCAATTGGCAGAGGAGGGCGCATAGGTAGTTTGATTGCTCCTGATTTGAGGGGAGATGGAGTAAGGGTAGAGGGTGGAGAGTAAAGGGTACATCACTACCCACTCAGTTTGGCTTTCACCATATCCTGGACTTTCTTGCCATCGGCTTTGCCTTTGAGCTGCTGCATGGCGGGCCCCATGACTTTGCCCATGTCTTTGGCGGAGGTTGCTCCAACTTGGGCAATGATCTCGTCAATCAGTTGACCCACTTCGTCGTCGGAGAGTTGCTTGGGTAGATACTCTTCTAGAATGGTCAATTCCTGAGCCTCCTGGTCAGCTAAATCGGTGCGTCCAGCTTTTTGATACTGGTCGATCGCGTCCCGTCGTTGCTTGGTAAGCTGCACCAGTACCTCAACCTCTTGCGCTTCGGTCAGGGTCTCTTGTCCGGACGGACGGACGCTAACTTCTTTCTCCAAGATTAATTTTTTGATGCTACGGACTGTTTCCAGCCGGATCTTGTCCCTGGCTTTCATTGCCGTTTTGATATCGTCTGTAATCCGGTCTTTCAAGCTCATAGGTTTAAGCCTTGGGTGAACAATGGTGCCCTGATCCCAGGATAGAATTAAGAGATTGGTGTTGTGGCGACGATCGCTAACTAAAGTAAGCGAAGTGCTAATCGTTGCACCGCTAAAAATTTTCAATCATCATAGGATATCTGCAATAGCACTAAAGTTCTTAATTTTACTCTAAGTAGTTAATTTTTCGTTCCAGCAAAATAAGTATTTATCTCAGGAAAATTCTGGGAGATGTTTGCAGAACCCAATGATAATATTGCCGTGATTGCGTTCAAGGTCATGCTGTGATCCGCTCTGCACCTCTTACTGCTCAGGTAACTCTACCCACGTTTAACGACAACAATCGCCTTCGTTTGCTTTCCGGTTCAGCGAACCTTGAACTCTCTCAGGACGTTGCTCGCTACCTGGGAGTCGATCTGGGACCGATGGTTCGCAAACAGTTTGCAGATGGTGAACTGTACATCCAAATTCAGGAGTCCATTCGAGGCTGTGATGTTTATCTGCTGCAACCAACCTGTCGCCCCGTAAATGACCATCTCATGGAACTGCTAACCATGATTGATGCATGTCGCCGTGCTTCTGCTAGACAGGTTACGGCCGTCGTCCCTTACTATGGCTACGCTCGAGCAGATCGTAAGACGGCTGGACGAGAATCCATTACGGCCAAGCTGGTTGCCAACCTCCTCACCCAGGCGGGAGCAAGTCGAATTTTAGCAGTCGATCTGCACTCTGCCCAAATTCAGGGCTATTTTGACATCCCCATGGATCACGTCTACGGTTCTCCCGTGCTGCTGGATTATCTCGCGAGTAAGCAACTGCCTGACATTGTGGTGGTCTCACCGGATGTAGGTGGTGTTGCACGGGCCCGAGCGTTTGCCAAAAAGCTGAATGACGCTCCGCTGGCCATCATTGATAAGCGGCGGCAGGCTCACAACGTTGCAGAGGTTTTCAATATTATTGGCGATGTGAAGGATAAAACGGCTGTGCTGGTGGATGACATGATTGACACGGCTGGCACGATTACCGAAGGTGCTCGACTGCTGAAGCAAGAGGGTGCCCGTCAAGTGTATGCTTGCGTGACTCATCCCGTGTTTTCTCCGCCTGCGATCGAGCGGTTATCCAGTGGTCTGTTTACGGAAGTGATTGTGACAAACACTATTCCAGTGCCTGAAGACGATCGCTTCCCACAGCTCACGGTGCTGCCGATCGCGAATCTGATTGGGGAAGCCATCTGGCGGATTCACGAAGATAGCTCGGTGAGTAGTATGTTTCGGTAAATAAGGCTTACTCAAATAAGGGGTAATCGGTAACAGATCGTTAGGGTTAACCCATTACCGATTACCAATTACCAGCCTCAACCCAAAATCTTGGGGCTACTTGCGTAAATTCCAATTTAAAGATACTTGACACATTCCTCTGGAACAAGCCGCAGAGCGCCAGATTTAATACGATCTCGCTCAATCCACTGTGCAACGATTGGTTCTCCTCCGCCATTAAAATAGGTTACTTGCTCCAACTGATAAAACTTGGGATCAGCAAAATCACAGCGATAGAGCTGAATGAGTTCGTGTCCCGGTTTACCGTTGTAAGTGAACACATTTTCGATGCAGCCGAGGTACTGAATATTGGTCAGTTCTGCCTGAACTTCTTCTTGAAATTCTCGCTGTAGCGCCTCCAGACTTGTTTCACCAAACTCAACACCACCGCCCAGTGCTCGATAAAAGTTGCTCTGTTTATGGGAGTCGTAACCCCCGTGAACAAAGAGGCGATCGCCATCTTGAATCAACCCTAGTGCGATGACACGAATTCGATTGGATTGCTGCATAAACTCGCCTAATAATACGTGGTCAAATCCCGACTAACTACAGACCATTGATCACATGCTACGGATCTGAAATCTACAATCCCAACCCTCCACTCTCTGCTCCTTACGTCAATCGCCGCCCCACAATCACTAAATCGCCTGTCCCTTGCTCAAACTCTGCCACTTCCGGCAGATAGCCCCAGCGGTCAAATCCAAAATTTGCAAACAGCGTCAGGCTGGCCGTGTTGGTGGCAAAAATGAACCCGACTAGCGTTTTGATCCTCAGAGCAGGACTACATTCAATCGCACACTGCAATAGTTGCCGCCCAACACCCTGACGACGGTACTTGGAAGAAACATAGATACTAACTTCAGCCGTTGTTTCGTAAGCCCGTCGTCCTGAGTAGAACGATTGGAACCCCAACCAGCCTGCAATATCGTCTTTACACTGCATCACCCATAACGGTCGTCGAGCCGGAGTGTGGCTACGAAACCAGGTCAGACGGCTCTCGACTGAGACGGGTTCCAAATCTGCTGTGACGATTTGGCAGGAAATTGTGGAATTGTAAATTTCGACGATCGCTGGTAAATCAGCCTCCACCGCGTCTCGAATCAGCATACCTATCGCGTCCTTCGCTAAGAGGATGTTTTAAAAGTCCTACTGTTGGTAGCAAAGCGTGCAGATCCCCCCTAAATCCCCCCTTAATAAGGGGGACTTTGAGCCGATTTCCCCCCTTATTAAGGGGGGCTAGGGGGGATCACTCAGTGCTTAACATCACAGACCATACCTTTTCAAACATCCTCTAAGATT
>JAAUSG010000204.1 GCA_012034055.1 Leptolyngbyaceae cyanobacterium RU_5_1
ATCAGCAACGCCTGGGGAGGGCGTTGCTGAAAAGCAGTATGAATCGAAACGAAGTTTCGAGCATACAGCACCTTTTTCATACCCAGAATCAGCAACGCCTGGGGAGTGGAAAGTGGGGAATAGAGGGTAGAAGGTGAAGGGAAAGCTACAAATTCCGAGCTGGACGTGGTTTAGAACGTACGTTACACAATTCGTCCCATTTCCATGCAAGAATTTCTAAGAAACTCGTGATCATTCAGCCCATATGAAGAACCTGCTTCAAGGTTTACGAGAGTTTAAGGTCTCGTATGTCTCCACCCATGAGGATCTGTTCGAGCAACTGTCTCACGGACAAAAGCCCAGGGTGTTATTCATCACCTGCTCAGACTCCCGAATTGACCCAAATTTGATGACCCAGAGTGGTCCCGGCGAATTATTTGTGATCCGCAACGCCGGAAATATCATTCCACCCTTGGGGCAGCGAATGGTGGTGAAGGGGCAGCCGTTGAATATGCTATTCATGCGTTGGGAATTGAGCAAATTATTGTTTGTGGTCACTCGCATTGCGGGGCCATGAAAGGATTACTGCAGCTCGGCAAGCTAGAAGAAGAAATGCCGCTAGTGTATGATTGGCTGAAACATGCTGAATCAACCCGTCGCCTAGTTAAAGAAAACTATGGCAACTACTCTGGCGAGGAATTACTAGAAATTACGATCGCTGAGAACGTCTTAACGCAAATTGAGAACCTGAAAACCTACCCGGTCATTCATTCCAAACTCTATCAAGGCAAACTCCAGATCTATGGTTGGATTTACCTCCTGGAAACCGGGGAGGTGCTGGCCTATGACCCCGTTACCCATGCCTACATAACGCCTCAAACCCAGCTTGATCACTCGGAGTCCGGTCAATACATTATGACCAGCGCCCCTCCACTCGCATGCGATTTACCCAATCACGATCCCGAACCCCATGTTGATGCGGATTATCACACGGCGGCCAGCTATCAGCGCGATCGCGAGAATGGCGCATCCCCGTGACCAAGACGGGGATGGCAAAAATATTCCGGGTGGGATCACCTGGCTCTCACCCGAACAAGCCGATCGCATTTATCGCGGCTCTTCTGCCAGGAAACATTAACATGTTAAACCGACGCAGGCACCATACTGCGCAGCTTGCGGAGTGAGCCGATGCAAACAGGGCAATCGCAGCCAAACAGGGCTACCGCTGTATTGCTCTCCTCATCCGTAAAATCAAACCGGTCTGGATTCTCGGCACCGGACTGTGCAGCATTGCCATCCAATGTCATTAAATCAATCACTTTGCCAGATTCAGAGTCCTTGCCGCTGACTCGCTTACAAACAAGCTGCATGGCTGAAGGATTTACAACACGAGCACAGGTAAGCTCCTTTGACACCGGAACCCAGGCTGGATTGGCATGAGCTGGACTGGACATGACCAGGGACAACACGGGAGTAAACAGGGCAGGAGTGAGAAGCAGGAGGCGTAAAAATTGACTCATGGGTTTGCTATGTGAGAGAGCGGCTGAGGAGACTGAATTACTTGCTTCGCAAGGTAGAGTGGCAGATCCGTACAGATTTCAGTTCTTGCGTTTTACGTGACAGATTTTAACAGTGGTCGGTTCCAGCGATCGATTTTTTTTCGCTGCTTTCTTGAAAAACCCGTTGTCGCCTGCACTGGATACATCAGCCCTGATCAAAGAATGGATTTAGAGCAGCCGCTACACCCCCAAAAAAAATCCACCAGAAAATTTACAGCAAGGAAAATTTCAAACCAATATTGCAAATTTGTAACAAAACCATTATCTTTATTTACATAAAGTTACATCATAAACGAACGCAAGGAGAATCTCATGAGAAGTGGTGTCGTGACAGAGGACGGAAATAGACAGAATATCTACGCTGTCGAGCCTAAGATGTACGTAACCAATGAGCCTCAGTTTGGCTTTACCAAGTATGCTGAATTGCTCAACGGTCGGTTGGCAATGATTGGGTTTGTTGCACTGTTGGCATTGGAAGTTTTAACAGGTAGTGGAGTGATTGGGTTTCTGACTGGACTGTAAGCGCACGTTCATCTGAAAAAATCTCATAATTCCGGCAGACCCCCAGCAGTGCTGGGGGTATTGTTGAGGTTGATTCCCATTTTCAAAAACAACGCTGAAGCAAATACATTGAGGGGATTAGGAACCATACCTGCACTTGTAAAGCGCTTCGTGGTAGCCAAACTCTCCCGGCTCTGCTCCTCCTAGAAGAAACGGACAATAGGCTGGATAAGAACTGGGTTCAGACTTGCCCATACTTGTGGTGGACACACTGGGTGATACAGTCTTGCCTCGATCCAGGGATGCTTCTGTTTCAGGGAGTCTTTGATTCATTGACCCACACTTTGCGATCGCTTCCAAATGCTCCCGAATGGCTCCTCCTGCTGTTGCAGATCCTGATGTAACCTGGCAATCTTGTTCAGCAGCATAGGCAGCAGAACCCATTGATGAACTTGCTAAGGCAAGAGGAACAGAAGAGAGACACGCAAGTGCAACGGTTGCCGTATAAATTAGCGTTTTCATTGTAATTCTCCTTGAATGAACGTGAGCTAGCCGATGAAATATGGAACTACCGGCTGAAGACTTAAGCGTTTGCAATAATTCCCAGCTCAGATAAACGTTTTAAGTCTTTCATGTGTGCTACTGCTTTGCTTAATCGTTAGTCTGATTGATGACTCTGAGTCACTTGTGATGAATAGATTAGAATTGGCTGAATATCATAGAAGTTGTGTCAACAGCTCAAAAAGCCATCTCTAGAGATGGCTTTTTGAGCTGTTGTATTGGGATATCAACCACGTTCAGATCGGAATCTGTAGGTTTCTCTTCAGAAAAACTCCAGGTCTGGATGTGGACAAGGTTTAACTATCAGCCTTCTACTGCTGTGCGAAAACGCCAGTTGATGGCAAGGGGTTGGCGATCGCGGAGCACTGGTAAAGGAGCACTACTGTAGATTTGTTTTGAAACCTGATAGCGCCAGTTTATAGCACGGGTTATAACACGGGGTTGAGAGTAGTGTTGAATAGAACGCATCGAGTATTCAAAAACTTGACCATGATAAAACAGTTGCATGTTAGGGTTCTCCTAAGTTTCAAGAGGGCGTTGTTATTAGGATGGGTTCATTATCTAGGGGGCAACGCTATAGCGCAAATGGTTTGGATGGAGCTGTAGGGGGTGCGCTATCTTGGTTTAGATTTAGCCTTCTGTTAGGGGGCAAAAGCTAGGGGGCAAAAGCGTCGATTGATTGCACAGAGCTAGATGATTCAGGGGTGGAGGGGGTGAAGCACCATTGCAAACGCTAGTCTGGCGATTTATACCACCTGCAAGTCAGCTTCCCATTCACGACCTCCCATTTTGCATGGAGTCCTCCCCGTTGAGACTGACTGGTGGGATGATCAGTAATGGGTGTGAGTCCGGTAAGAGCAGAAATTTTGGGAGAGATGTTTAGAATCAGCATGATGGGTTTCTTCTTGAATCTGTGCGGTTCAGGGTTTAGCTATCCTGCTTATTGTTAAGCCTCTGCTACTGCACGGAAACGCCAGTTAATTGCGCGGGGTCCGTCATTGAGGTCTTTAGGGATCAACGTGCCGCTATATGTTTTCCTGAGACTTGATAGCGCCAACTTACAACTTGGAACTTACGAGTCAGTTGAGCGGGGCGAATAGAGTATTGAAGGGTTTGACCACGATAGACGAGTTGCATGATGGGTCTCCTCTGGGTGTTGTTGAAGTTGGTTCGCTAAACCACGTTCAGCTCCAAATCTGTAGCTTTCCTGTCAGAAAAACTCCAGGTCTGGACGTGGACAAGGTTGAAGTGCTGGTTTGAGCTGCGATCGCTTGAACAGCAGTTGCAAACTCTGTGTGAGCGAATGATTGGTAAGAGAACAAGTACTTGCAGGTGAGCGGTATTGGTTTGTCCTCTGGGCTTCGATAGTTATAAGGTACTGGACACGAGGAGGAGTCCACATCGAATAAATGTCACGATCCAGGCATGACATTTGTCATGATCTCATAGTGGCTTGACTCAACGGTGTGGCGAGATCCAACAGGTGCTGCATTGCTGATGGAGCTTTTTTGATTGGCTTTGAGTCCGACAAGATAGTGGCACTGCCGAGTCTCTAGTCGCTCCAAGATGCTTGAGAGCAAACGCTTCGAGTGGGCGGTAACCCCAGTAACCGCATAAGCTTCCTAGCAGGACTAGAAACAGAACCAACCAGAGAGGATGCCGTTGTCCTCGTTTGCTACATGGGTCTTCGATGTTTGTAATTGTTCTATGAGGGTCATGGACTGATGATTGAGTTATTGTTTCAGTCCATCCTCATTTTCCTCTCCCCATTTTGAAACCACCTTGCCCTTGCCAAGGAGGTTGGGGGATCTTTAGACTTGACAACACTAACCGAGACGCACTGGGGTCTGATCCCGTTGTCTTCCTCAAGGAAGACAACGGGATCAGACGCTTGAATGATTAAGCATGAGCAGTGGTTCTGTAGCCTTATAGTACGAAGTTTGATTTTGAGGAATCATTACAATGCCTCTACATAAAATCAGGGACTTTCACCCTGACTACCGCAAGTATTTCGATGATCAAGACATTTTGGGTTTTGATCTTTACTCTGGCAACGAAAAGGTTGGCTCCATTGATGACTTACTGGTCGATGATCAGGGCAAGTTCCGCTACTTCGTCATCAATACCGGTGCCTGGATTTTTGGCAAAAAGGTACTGCTGCCTGTCGGACGATCGCGCACCAGTTTCAGCGATCGCCGCGTGTATGTCGATGGACTAACGCGCACCCAGGCGAACGATTTGCCTGAATACAAAGAAGACATGGCGGTTGACTACGATCAAGAAGAGCAAGTCAGAGGGGTATATCGTCCAAGGGTAGCCAATGCTCCGTTGGAGCGGTCAGCTCCTTTAAACACCGCTGCAACGACCAACGCTCCGTTGGAGCAGTCAGCTCCTCTGAATACGGCTCCAACCGCTTACAATCGCGGCACCTACGATCGCAGTACTTACAGCTACGATCGCGACCCCGATTTATACAACCTGAATGAGCAAAATCATCAAAATCTCAGGCTGTACGAAGAGCGGCTGGTTGCCAACAAAGACCGTCACAAAACTGGAGAGGTTAAGGTTGGTAAGCACGTTGAAACCGAGTCAGCACGAGTTTCAGTGCCCATTGAGAAGGAGCGAGTTGTGATCGAACGCTCAACTCCCACCGACGCTGGAACTGCCCTTTCCCCTGATGCGGGTGCCTTTAACGAAGGTGAAGTAGCCCGAATTGAGGTTTACGAAGAAACTCCAGATATTCACAAAGAGGCATTCGTGCGTGAGGAAGTGCGGGTGAGGAAGGAAGTCGATCGCGAGACCATTGAAGCAGAAGAGACGCTGCGTAAAGAACGGCTTGACATTAACAAAGATGGGAATCCAATGGTTGAAGGTCCTGATCGCCGATGAAGCCGCGATCGCGTAACTGAAGACCCAAATTGACAGGTGGGCGATCGAGTCCCGATCGCCTGTAATTCCCCTACTAGTTCGATCGCTCTTGGATAAACAAAGTCTCGTTTTAGGAGATTTCCAAAGAGGATTAGCCCGGGTTCCAACCTGGGCTAATCCTCTTCCTCATTCCAGCCTTGAGCTGCCCAATTGATGTGAGTTTGGCGTTTGCGGAGATTGTAAATGCTGTTGTACCAGGTGCAGCGTTTGCAGACTTCAGGAAAGTCGCCGCGTTCATGGCGCTCAATGACATCATCAATGCCTTGACCGGCCCAAAGTTCTGACAAAGGCATCTGATTCAAATCACCAACAATGAGTTCAGCTTCAACATCCCGACAGGCACAGGCATTCACCTTGCCATTTGCCAGGACGATGGGTTTCATAAATAGGAGTTCGCACGCACCCCGTTTGTACGGATGCAAGGTTGGTTCCAAGCCGACGTTTCTGAGATCCTCAGCCTTGACCTTACCAGCCCAAGAATCAAAGGCTCCGACAAAACTCATCGCTGCAAGTCCGACTTGCTCCCACGTTTTGTACTTTGCCCAAAAGTCTCCGTGCCAATTAGAAGCGGGGCAGCGCAGGGCAAGGGTGAAACCTGTGAGAGAACCTGTATTTCGCTTGGCTTCGATCAAGGCTTCAATGTTTTGGCAGACTAAATCGAAGTAATCCACGCCCATGATGGCTTTGTAGGTGTCGCGATCGAACCCACCAAAGGAAACGTAAACATGCAGCTTCTCGCCATACTCCAGAAGCCGCTGGCTGACATGGGGCTTCATCAAAATGCCATTGGTGTAGAAATAGAAGCCCTTAATATCGGGGATTTGATTGAGGTAATCGAGGCGCTCAAAAATATGCTTATCGACAAAGGGGTCACCGACGATCGGCGTCAATGAGACTGCTCTCCCGCCCATCTCTACGTACTCATCGATAATGCGCCGGAAGGTTTCCATTGGCATGGTTTCCCGTGCCCGCTCCATTTGAGGATAGGCGCAGAAGGTGCACTTGGCATTGCAAATGTTTGTCCCTTCGATGTGGAGATTTCTGGGAAATTTGCGAATCTCTGCCATCTCGTCTCGGATCGCTTTGCGCCGAAACCTGAAGTTGAATTCGGTTTGAGCTGCGTCAAACAGGCGAACGAGGTGACGTTTCAAGGTTTTCAGGTTAAACGATTTCGCTGGTGAGCTGGAACCAGATGGGGTGATGCTGTTTGGAAGAGTGACCATAGCGCTAACTCAAAAGTTTGGAGTCGCCTTTTTGAGGAGAGTACCCCTGATCAGGGTCTTACATGACATGCTGGCACACAGTTTTAAAGAAGCACCAGACGCTTTTCCATCTTTATCCGTTCTTCATACTCTTCTAGCGAATGTTAGCAGGGTTAGTCTTTAAGCAGCAGAAGATAGAGTTTGGGCAGCAATCACAGTTCGGTAATAATGACGCAATTGCAGGGTGGCAGCGGACCAACTCCAGCGTTCTGCTTCATGGCGGGCATTGTAGCGGAGTGTTTCTCGCTCATTGGGATTGGCAAAGAGGCGTTGGGTCGCGGCGATCGCCCCCTTTTCATCGGTTGGATCAAACAAAAATCCGTTCACCCCATCTTCAACAATGTCAGGAATACCGCCTGAGCGAGCGGCAACAACTGGACAACCGGCTGCCATTGCTTCTAGCAGCACCAATCCCAGGGTTTCTGTGCGAGAGGGGAAGACAAACGCATCCGCAGAGGCAAAGGCAGACCCCAATTCCAGTTCTTGTAGATAGCCAGCAAAGTAGGTTGGAGTATCGGCGAAGTGTTTTTCCAGTGCCTGACAGTGAGGACCACCACCGACCAATGCCAGCCGTGCGTTGGGAATTGTTGCCAACACAGGTTTAATTTGCTCAATTTCTTTCTCTGCGGAGAGGCGACCGACATAAAGGAGTAACGGACTGTCAGGATGCCCCTGGCTAAGGCGCGATCGCATTTCCCGACTCGCTAAATGGGGTTGGAACAGCTCCGTATCCACTCCCCGCTGCCACAGGCTCAATCGTTCAATCCCATGCTCCATCAACGCTTGAACCATTGCTGTCGAGGTGCAAAGGTTCAACTGAGCCTGGTTGTGTCCCACTTTCAATAGCTCCCACAACAAGCCTTCCAGCATCCCCAAACCATAGTGCTGTAGATAATCGGGCAAGTGAGTATGGTAAGACGCAACCAGCGGAATATTCAAGGTTTTGCTATAAAACAACCCTGCAAGGCCAAGAACTGCGGGGTTGACGACATGGATGATATCTGGCTTGAAACGTTCTAGAGCATGACCGATCGCCGGCCGCGGCAGTGCCAGCTTCAACTCTGGATACAGTGGCAACGGAAACCCAGAGACGCCATAAATCTTAGCTCCCTTATACTCTGTCAAACCACCATCAGGAGCGACCACCAATACCTGATCACCCGTCCGTTGCAAGTGATCCACGGTATGTTTGAGGCGAGTAACGATGCCGTCAACTTTAGGAAGAAAGGTTTCGGTAAAGAGAGCAATCCGCATATGACGTTCTACCGATGCCACTTCACCTTGGGTAAAATCTGAGATTCATCAACTCGGTGCTTGTACTGAATCGCAAAATTCAATAACGAATCCAGCAACGAGTCAGAGAGGTAGTGGGGTTGCAGTCCCAAATCCAGCAGGTTCGTATTCTTGGCGTTGTAATAGTGCTCTTCTCGTTCAATACGGGGGTTGTCCAGATGCTTGACTTCCACCGTCAGATCCATTGCATGACTGGCTTTTTCAACCATCAGGGCCAGATCACTAACGCTGAACTGCTCGGTGAATTGGTTGAACACACGGAATTCACCAGAATTGGCGGGATTAGCGATCGCGAGATCCACACAGCGAACGGTATCACGGATATCCAGGAAGCCACGAGTTTGCCCCCCTTTTCCATACACGGTGAGGGGGTGACCGACCGCCGCTTGAATGCAGAAGCGGTTGAGCGCTGTACCAAAAACACCGTCGTAGTCCAAACGGTTAATCAGCAACTCATCCATGCCAGTTTCTTCCGTCAGCACGCCATAAACAACGCCCTGATTTAGATCCGTTGCCCGGAGTCCCCAGATCCGGCAACCGAAGTGGATGTTGTGAGAATCATGCACCTTACTGAGGTGATACATGCTGCCTGGCTGCTTGGGATAGGGCAGGGTGTCTTTGCGTCCGTTATGCTCGATGGTGATGTAGCCTTCTTCGATGTCAATGTTAGGGGTGCCATATTCGCCCATTGTGCCCAGCTTGACCAGGTGGCAGTCAGGAAAATCCTCCTTCATGGCATAGAGCAGATTGAGGGTGCCAACGACGTTGTTGACCTGGGTCATGACGGCGTGCTCCCGGTCAATCATGGAAAACGGAGCAGACCGCTGCTCGCCAAAGTGGACAATGGCACTTGGCTCAAACTGATGCAGTGCTTTGCTGAGAAACTCGTAGTTGGTGATGTCGCCGATAAACAGGTCAATGGTTTTACCAGTTAGTTCATGCCAGCGCTTGAGGCGCTGTTGAATGGGAGCGATCGGGGTGAGGGTCTCCACACAAAGCTCCATGTCCCAAAACCGACGCACCAGATTGTCCAAAATTCCAACTTCATAACCTTTGTTGGACAGGTAGAGCGCGGTTGCCCAACCACAATAGCCATCACCACCAATAACTAGGACTTTCATCTTGCCAAATCGTGCTTGCGAATACTCCGCATAATCTACCATTCTTAGGGCACTTTAGCTCAACTGGGTTTCCGGGCAATCAGGACTGCGATATTATCCGTGTTCGTCGTTGCGCTATTCGTGGCGGTCTTCGTTCCCGTTGCGCCTGCAGTTGTAACGATTTTCGGATGCGATTTCAATTGAGACCCAGGTAGAAGCCGCAACATCCACACGTTCCGTCATGCCGCTTGGTGGAGTGTTCGTTGTCGAGGAGCTATCGTCCTGATCAGCAGTCCCAAAGAACAGGAGAGCAGTGTTCGCAACAGTGGGCGTTACACTCGCAGCCGTGAGGTTAGCTCCAGTTCCACCGCCATTGGTGCCAACGACATCTTCAGGGGTGGAATTATTCGCACCGCGATAACCGACAATGCCAGCCGCAAATCGATTCGCCACCGATCCCCAGGTAAAGGACGAGCCTTCCGATCCATCACACACGACGCCAGAGACTGTGAGGGTTTGCCCACTGGTGGTTGTACTGAATATAGATGTCCAACCAGAAGGAGGAGAAGGAGCTGAACTGTCATCAGCCGCGGGGTGCATCCCACTTATGCGACGAGTAGAAGTACTCAGTGAGTTAATTGAGAAGCTCTCGATTATGCTAAGAGGAAAGCGTTTTTTCCCAGGGAGCAATTGATGAAGCCGACAAACGTGGGGTCAAAACAACAGCAATGGTGGTTGTAGCACGCGTACGCCTTTGGCGGAGCGAAGCTCTATGACCATCAGACGGGTGAAGTATTGGCGTATGTGTTGTCTAATCATCAAGATAGCGCTTTCTTGGAACTCCAAGCGTTGTTAGAACCCTTTGGAATTATGCAGTTCTACACTGACGACTGGGGAGCCTATGAGCGGCAGCTTGATCCAACATTTCATACCGTTGGCAAACGCCATACTCAGAAGATTGAGCGCAAGCATTTAACCTTACGGATCAGGATTAAACGATTAGCTCGTAAAACGATTTGCTTTTCTAAGTCTATTCTGATTCATGATGTTGTGATTGGGCTATTCATTAACCGCTATGAGTTTGGTTTGGCGGTTTGACTGTATCCACAGGTCTAGTCCACGACCTATAGCAATTTGCATCTCAATGAAGCTCATCCTGGCACCTGACACTTGAGGCTTTTCACAACGAGAATGTACTTCACTCAGTTGAAAATCGCTATAGGGATGAATACAGAAGCCAGGGGCTGGGTTACTTTCTACACAGCAGCGAGGGAAAGTGCTGGAGCGAAGTGAGCGTTCTGCTCAGCTCTTAGCTTGTCGCAGAGACGGCCTTCCGGAAGCTCCACGTCTTCGTAGGTGAG
>JAAUSG010000205.1 GCA_012034055.1 Leptolyngbyaceae cyanobacterium RU_5_1
AGATTTGAGGGATACTCAAATCTACAAACCCATTTTTAGACTGTTTTGATGGTTTTTCAACCCCCTCAAAAACAGTCTTGACAGACCACTAGGGGTGAAGCATTTGGGCAAGAATCTCCACAATAACTCTGGACTATCTAGCAAATGCTTTGCCCATACCAATGACGTGTGATCGATGAAGTGTGACTATTATTTGATTCATGATCCGAAGCGTGGGGGGATGTTATGCGATCGCGAACAATACGGGAAGGCTCAGTTGGGTTACTCATCCTACTTGGATTGGGTCTGTTTGCTGGTGTCGCTTTGTGGGTACAAGGGTTAAGTCTGGGTAGGCGCAGCTTCACAATTTACATCGAGTTCGCCAACATTGTTGGACTGCAAGTCGGTGCCCCGGTTCGGTATCGCGGTGTTGAGGTGGGCAAAATTGCGGTGATTGATCCTCAACCCAACAAGGTGGTCGTAAAAGCTGAAATCGCCCCAGCCGACATTGTGATTCCGCGAGATGTGGTGCCTCAAGTCAATCAATCGGGACTGATCAGCCAAACGGCGATCGAACTCGCGCCGATTCGGAAAATCACGACTGTGGGCAAAACCAAACCGCTCGATCGCAACTGTGAAAAAAATTTGATCTTGTGCGATCGCGCACGCTTAACCGGTGAGCCAGGAGTCAGTGTCGATGAACTGGTGCGGGCGTCCGTTCAATTCGCCAATGCCTACTCAGATCCCAAGTTCTTTGCCAACGTGAACGCAGTCGTCAAAAACACGTCTGAGGCCGCCACCGAAATTGCAAAACTCAGCCGTGAATTTAACCTGCTCACCCAAAACGCCCGTCAAGAACTGAAAACCTTCTCCGCCTCTGCCCAAGCCATAACCAACACGGCAAATCGACTTGGATTGACAGCAGACCAGGTGAATAGCCTGCTGACTGCCAATCGATCAACCCTGGTATCAACCCTGGATAACCTCGGACAAACCAGCACTCAACTGCGTTCCAGCGTGGGTACCTTAAGTTCAGTCCTGAAGCGGGTTGATCAGGGTGAACTACTCCAAAACCTGGAAACTCTGTCCGACAATGCAGCCAAAGCTTCTGCCAATTTGAAAACGGCATCCGATGCGTTGAGCAGTCCAGCAAATCTGCTCGTGCTGCAACAAACCTTAGACTCTGCCAGAGCAACCTTCCAAAATGCTCAAAAAATTACCGCCGACCTGGATGAGCTAACCGGAGATCCAACCTTCCGGAATAACCTGCGAAATCTAGTGAACGGCTTAAGCGGCTTGGTCTCTTCAACCCAGCAGCTCCAGCAGCAAACCCAAACGGCCCAAATCCTCGCCCCGATCGCCGCTTCTCTCAACAGCCCAACCTCTCCTGAGCAAATCGTCATTCCAATCCCCCCAGCTGCGAGTGGAATGCAGGCATCGCCGCAGGAAGAGGTGAGAGGTGAGAGAAGTGAGGAGTGAAGGGAGCAGGTTTCAGGTGTCGGGTGTCAGGAAAACCTGAAACCTGAAACCTCCTCAACTCCAATCATCCCGCTGGCTGCCCTGGCCTCGATACACCTTGGCAATGGCATGGATTTGACGAGTCTTCTCAAACAGGGCTTCCTCGGTCAAGTTCCACTGCTTGAGCACTTTCTCTAAGTCGGCTTGAATATCTCTGGCACCGGGGAAACCGCAGTAGCGAATGCGCAGACGGGCGAGTTCCGCCAGGTTGTAGTCATCGGGTGCAGCGGTCAGCAGAGCGTCTACAGTTTGGCGATCGCTCTTCCATAAGGGATGCTGCTGGTCTTTGCGTTCAGATGCTTGAGTCATAACATTTTGGATTTTAGATTTGAGATTTTGGATTGTGGAAGCCTGGCTATGCAGGCGTTTTCACTAAGCATTTGTAGCACTTTGTCCGATTACCGACCACCAACGACCCATTCCCTGCATCAGCCCTAACCAATGTTTGAAGCACTTGTCAGCGTTGATCTCCAGACAATCAGCCGGATCATTGAGTATTCTATATGGAAGTATTTGTTGATTGGCTTTGTCACGATTAATCTATGGCAGGACACAGTAAGTGGGCAAACATTAAGCGCCAAAAGGCCAGAGTTGATGCCGTTAAGGGGAAAATATTCACCAAAATTTCGCGCGAAATTATTGTGGCTGCCCGTAGTGGTGTGCCTGACCCGGTTGGCAATTTTCAACTGCGAACAGCGATCGATAAGGCGAAAGCAGCGGGGATTCCGAATGAGAATATTGAACGCGCGATCGCCAAAGGATCTGGCAAATTGGGGGGTGACAACGCTGCTTTGGAGTCCATCCGCTACGAAGGTTATGGTCCGGGTGGAGTTGCCGTCCTGATTGAAGCGTTGACTGACAATCGAAATCGGACGGCTGCGGACTTACGAACGGCGTTTAGCAAAAGTGGCGGCAACTTAGGCGAAACAGGCTGCGTCGGTTGGATGTTCGACCAGAAAGGTGTCGTGGAGGTATCCTTAGCCCCCGTGGAAACAGGACGCAAACGGCGTTCTGACATCTCCAATCAGGTGAACGAAGAGGAATTGTTAGAAGCCTTTTTAGAAGGGGGCGCAGAAACGTATGAGCTGATTGAGACAGATGAAGGAATGGTTGCTGAAGCCTTCACTGACCCAACCAACCTGGAAACGCTCAACCAAATCTTGCGGGATAAAGGCTATACGATCACCCAGGTAGAACTCCGCTGGCTTCCCAACAATACCCTGGAAGTCACTGACCCAGACCAGGCACGTAGTCTGCTGAAGCTAATGGATGCTCTCGAAGACCTGGACGATGTGCAAAGCGTCACAGCCAACTTTGAAATGGCAGATGAGCTGATGTCTTTAAGCACTGTTTAAGGAGCTATAGTAATTCTCAATTAAGTGCGGTACGTTTCTGGTTGGGAAAGGGATTAGGGGCTAGGGCTGGAATGTATTTGCTAGCCCCAGCCCCTTTAAAAAGAAATTAGGAGCCGCGAATAACCCCCATCGGCTCCCACAAGTGTCTGTACTCTACACATCTATACACGATAAAGCGAAATCCTACAGTTAGACTCCCCCAGTCGGGTTGGTTCACTTGGGTGAGATTGACGAAGTGAGAAGTACGAAGTACGAGGTACGAAGTAGAGTGAACAGTGAACAGTGAGCAGTGAACAGTGAAAACTGGTGACTGAACTAATGACCAACAACCAACAATCAATGACCTACGCTGATATAGAAGCGGCTGCCGATCGCCTCAATGGGCAATCCCGTCAAACACCAGTCATAACTTCTTCAACCGTCAATCAGCAGGTTGGCAGTCAGGTATTTTTCAAATGCGAGAATTTCCAGCGGACTGGATCGTTCAAGTTTCGGGGCGCGTACAATGCGCTGGTGCAACTCTCTCCTGAGCAAAAACAACAGGGTGTGCTGACCTATTCGTCGGGTAATCATGCGCAGGCGATCGCGCTGGCGGGTCGGTTGCTCAACATCCCTGCCACGATCGTCATGCCGGAGGATGCACCCGCTGTGAAGCAGGCGGCAACTCGTGGTTATGGGGCTGAGGTGTTGCTCTACGATCGTCAGGCAATGACTCGTGAAGAGCTGGGATTGACGCTGGCAGAGGAGCGTGGGCTAACACTAATTCATCCCTACGACTACCCGCATGTGATTGCAGGTCAGGGAACTGTGGCCAAGGAGCTGATTGAAGAAGTCGGGGAACTGGATGTGTTGCTGGTTTGCTGTGGCGGGGGTGGGTTGCTGTCGGGATGCGCGATCGCGGCTGATGCCCTCTCACCCAACTGCAAAGTAATTGGGGTAGAACCGAAACGGGCAGATGATGCGACGCGATCGTTCCATTCCAGAACACTGCAAACCGTCCACAACCCCGACACGATCGCCGACGGTGCCCGTACCCCATCTCTTGGTAAACTCACCTTCCCACTCGTGCTGCACTATGTCTCAGATATGGTCACCGTGTCGGAATCGGCCATTCTGCGCACGATGTTCTTTCTCTGGGAGCGCTTGAAAATTGTCGTCGAGCCAACCGGAGCACTCGCCGCCGCCGCCTTGTTGGAAGGAATCATCTCAGTTCCAAACGCTCGAATTGGTGTCGTTGTCACAGGTGGCAACGTCGATTTGAAACAGGCAGGCAAACTATTAACCAAAGCCAGTACGCTTGAACAGCCTGAGCGAATGTTTCCACTTGCTCAAGAAATGAGCTAGGATGCCCATCCATTATCCATCTTGTGAGTGATACAATCGTTCTAGCGCTTTCGATCCAACCATGACGGCTTCAATTGCTAAGGTCAGTCAAGCAGATGCGCTGGAGACACCTCCACAGTGGAAACCCGCTACCTGGGAAGAGTATTTGTTCTATCGCGACGAAGAAACTCCTTTGAGCTGTAACCCCGTGGCAGAATGTGAAAGCTCATCAGGTCGTTCATCTCCATGTCATTCGACAATATCTGCAAGTTGTTGTCTGAGAAGTATCCCGATCGCTTCGCCACCTGAATTTTGACTACGATCGCCACCTCATGCCGATTTTAGATTGACGATTTTAGATTGAACCTTGCCTGTGGATGGGCGTTTTCAGCCTGAGCATTGGGAGCAGGCATCAGTCGAATGGGTATCAGTTTCAAGCACAATATCCTAGAATTCTCTCAATCCAAAATCTAAAATCCAAAATCCAAAATCACCATGACTGCTTTTCGGGTTGGCGTTGCGGGTCCGGTTGGTTCAGGGAAAACGGCATTAGTGGATGCGTTATGTAAGGCGATGCGCGATCGCTATCATCTCGCTGTGGTTACTAATGATATATACACTCAAGAAGATGCGCAGTTTTTAGTGCGATCACAGGCGTTGGAGCGCGATCGCATTCTGGGCGTGGAAACGGGGGGCTGTCCGCATACGGCGATTCGAGAAGATGCGTCGATGAATTTGGCGGCGATCGAGGAACTGGAGCAGCGATTTTTGGATCTGGATCTGGTGTTTGTGGAGAGCGGCGGCGACAATTTGGCAGCAACTTTCAGCCCGGAACTGGTGGATTTGACGATTTATGTGATTGACGTAGCTGGAGGCGACAAGATTCCGCGCAAGGGTGGGCCCGGGATCACCAAATCGGATCTGTTGGTGATTAACAAAATCGATCTGGCTCCTCATGTCGGAGCCGATTTGAATGTGATGGAGCGGGATGCAACGAGAATGCGGGGTGAAAAACCATTTGTATTTACCAATCTTAAGACTTTAGAGGGATTGACCGCGATCGCTGAATTCATTCAGCATCAGGCAAATTTCGCTGTCAACGTCTAACTGAACCCGTGAACTGTAGTAATTTGTATAGCAAAATACAAATTCCCGTAATGTGTTCGCCCTAGTATCTCAGGGTTATTACCGAGTCTCTGTTATCTCGGCTTCGTTTCAATTTGGGGGTAAAGCAACCTCATGACACAGTTTGGTCGTCGTGAATTTATTATTCTTGGCTCTACAACCGCTGGAAGTCTCCTCTTAAAGTCCTGTGCGGGAGGTCCAACGACCTCAACCAGTCCTGCGGCGTCTCCTGAAGCCACCACGGCAGCAACGACAGCATCCGGAGAGTCGATTAAGGTAGGCATTTTGCATTCGCTTGGCGGTCCAATGGCAATTAGTGAAAGAAGCGTAGTTGATGCTGAACAGTTAGCCATTGAAGAAATCAATAAAGCGGGAGGTGTCCTCGGTAAGCAGATCGAGACGATTGTTGAAGACGGTAATTCTGAACCTGCAACTTTTACTGAGAAAGCAAAGAAATTAATTGAACAAGACAAAGTGGTTACTGTTTTTGGTTGCTGGACTTCCTCCAGTCGTCAAGCAGTACTGCCTACCTTTGAATCCAAAAACCACATGCTGTGGTATCCAGTGCAGTACGAAGGGCAAGAATGTTCCAAAAACATCTTCTATACGGGCGCTGCACCCAACCAGCAAATTGAGCCTTCCGTAGACTGGTTACTGCAAAAATATAAGGGTCAACCCTTCTTCCTGGTCGGTTCTGACTATGTGTTCCCGCGAACCGCAAACACCATTATCAAAGCTCAACTGGCAGAAAAGGGCGGTAAGGTTGTCGGGGGAAGACTACATTCCCCTTGATAGTGCGGAAGTTACTCCTCTGATATCTAAGATCAAGACAGACATGCCGAATGGTGGTGTGATCTACAACAGTTTGAATGGTGCTGGAAACGTGGCTTTCTTTAAGCAACTGCAAGGGGCAGGTTTGGGTCCCGACAAGTATCCTTCCATGTCCGTCAGTATTGCGGAAGAAGAGGTGAAGGCGATCGGTGCTGAATATCTCAAGGGTCACTATGCTGCCTGGAATTACTTCCAGACCGTTGATACTCCAGAAAGCAAGAAGTTTGTTGAGGCATTCAAGAAGAAGTATGGCGACGATCGCGTCGTCAACGATCCAATGGAAGCCGCCTACATCATGGTTTACCTGTGGAAACAAGCGGTTGAGAAAGCAGGCACTGCTGATGACTTAGAGAAAGTGCGAACCGCTGCGATCGGTCAAACCTTCGCTGCACCCGAAGGGCAGGTGACGCTGGAAGCCAACCATCACTTGTCAAAGGTCGTCCGGATTGGACAAGTTAGAGACGATGGCTTGTTTGAGATTGTCTACGACTCCAAGACTGCAGTGAAACCCATCCCTTGGAACCAGTTTGTTGCCGATACCAAAGGCTACGCCTGCGACTGGTCCGATCCGGCTAAGGGTGGTAAGTACAAGACGACCTAACTGCCATTTTGGATTTTGGATTTTAGATTTCGGTCTAATCCAAAATCCAAAATCTAAAATCTAAAATCTCAAGGGGAGAACATTTCCATTGACACAAATCCTGGAATCCCTATTTGGTGGACTGAGTATCGGTTCGGTGTTGCTGTTGGCGGCACTGGGGCTGGCGATCGTCTTTGGGCTGATGGGCGTCATCAACATGGCTCATGGAGAGTTCATGATGGTTGGCGCATACACAACCTTTGTGGTGCAAAATGCCCTCAAGAAAACGGCTCTATCGGAAATTTATATTTTCATTGCGCTGATTGCCGCTTTTATCGTGACGGCACTCCTGGGGATGCTGTTGGAGCGCGGGGTGGTGCGGTATTTGTACGGCAGACCGCTGGAAACGTTGCTGGCAACCTGGGGTGTAAGTTTGATTTTGCAGCAGTTTGTCCGCAGTGTGAGCTGGCAGTTTATTGCGGGGTTGGCGATCGTCTGCCTGCTGTTTCTTGGCGCACTGAAGATTCTGTCTCGTCGCCCTGATTTTGAGCGCATTCGCGGTTGGGCGATCGCGATTATGCTGCCTCTGTCTGCCGCGATCGCCCTGGTGATCTCCTCCATCCTGGGGCAAACCTTCAAGCTGGCTGTAACCAAGCCCTGGTTTGGGACGCAGGGTGTGGATGTGACGGCACCAAAGTGGTTGCGGGGTGGACTGCCGATTGGCACCTATCAACTCCCCTATACGCGCCTATTCATCATTGTGCTGACGATCGCCTGTGTAGTCGGAGTGTACTGGTTCCTGAACAAAACTGCCTGGGGACTGCGCATTCGAGCGGTGACCCAAAACCGCAACATGAGTGCCTGTTTGGGAATTCCCACCAAAACGGTAGATGCGGTTACGTTTGCGATCGGCTCTGGGCTGGCAGGTGTGGCGGGGGTCGCGGTGAGTCTACTGGGGTCGGTCAGCTCGAATACGGGTCAGTCCTACATTGTGGATACGTTCATGGTGGTGGTGGTGGGCGGGGTCGGCAAACTGATTGGCAGTATTGTGGCGGCTGGCGCGATCGGTACGGTTAGCTATGTGATTGGTTCCAATGCCGTGGGGCCCCTGGTTGGATTTAGCTCGACGCTGAAGAGCTTTTTCGAGTTCTTCGCGACCGCCAGCATGGCGAAGGTGATGGTATTCGCGATGATTGTCGTGTTCCTCCAGTTTCGTCCAGCGGGTCTGTTTCCGCAAAAGGGACGCACCGTGGATGCCTAGGAGACACTTCCGAACGCGGCGTTTAACTAAAATTCAGTGGAAGTTTCAGGAGGGTTTCGGATGCGCCCAGGGAGATTGAGATGACGGTAGAAACGGTGGAAGCGGTTGTGGATGTTCAAGCGGGAGCCAGTGTCCGCAGGCGGCGGCAGGCATTGTTAACCGAAATGGCGATCGCGGCAGGCATCACCCTACTGCTGCTGTTTATCATTCCAGCGATTTTGACCGCATCCGGACAGGGCGTGCGGGTCAATCAACTGGGACGTTTTCTGGCACTGGCGATCGCAGCTCTTGGGATTGATTTAATTTGGGGCTTCACAGGCTTGTTAAGCCTGGGGCATGGCATTTTCTTCGCCCTGGGTGGCTATGCCCTTGCCATGTACCTGCAACTCCAGCTCCCGTCTGGTCAGATCCCGGAGTTCTTCAACCTGTATGGGGTGTCAGAGCTACCCCGGTTTTGGCAACCGTTCTATTCCTTTCCATTCACCCTGATTGCAGTTGTTGTGATTCCAATGCTGGTGGCAGGTGGTTTGGGCTACCTGGTTTTTCGTAACCGAATTCGTGGCGTGTATTTCTCGATCCTCACCCAAGCCGCACTGATCGTATTCTTCAACTTTTTCAACGGTCAGCAAAAGCTAATTAACGGCACAAACGGTCTGAAAACCGATACCGCAACCCTGTTTGGACTGCAAGTAGGCAGTAGTCCGGTGATTCAAGGGACGTTTTACGTCTTGAGTGTGTTGCTGCTGCTGGCTGCCTACGCCTTCTGTCGCTGGCTAACTAGTGGGCGGATGGGACGGATGCTGGTCGCCATTCGCGATGACGAAACGCGGGTGCGCTTCTCTGGCTACAATCCGACTGGCTACAAGGTCTTTGTCTTTGCGATTTCGGGAGCGTTGGCTGGGATTGCTGGTGCACTCTACACCGTCCAGTCCGGGATCATTACCCCTAAAGCGATGGACGTGGCCTTCTCAATTGAGATGGTGATTTGGGTGGCCGTGGGCGGACGCGCCACCCTGATTGGTGCGATTCTGGGGGCGCTGATCGTCAACTTTGCTAAGACGGGGTTGAGCGAAAAGTTTCCAGAGTACTGGCTGTTTTTCCAGGGAGCACTGTTCCTGGTGGTGGTGACGGTGCTACCCGCTGGAATTTTGGGATGGTTGCGGACAGAGGGTGTGAATTGGCTGCGATCGCTGATGGGTCGCCGTGAACAGTTGATTACGTATCCAAGCCTTGAAGAAGACCCGGACGTGCAATATGAGCGGAAAAATCTTGGAGATCGAGAATCTGACAGTTAGTTTTGATGGCTTCAAGGCGATCAACAACCTCACCTTCAATATGGACGAAGGTGAATTGCGGGTTGTGATTGGACCGAACGGAGCTGGAAAGACGACGTTTATGGACGTGATTACGGGCAAAACCAAACCCACGGAAGGTCGCGTCTTTTTCAAAGGCAAAAGCCTGCTGCCCTACTCAGAGCACGAAATTGCCTGTCTCGGCATTGGTCGCAAGTTCCAAACTCCCCGCGTTTACCTGAAGCTGACGCCGCGTGAGAATCTGGAATTGTCCTGTGCTCGATATAAAACCGTGCTCAACTCGCTCTTCGGTCGCACCTCCACCGCTGAGCGGCGCACCGTAACTGGACTCCTGGAAACCATCGGTCTGTCCCTCAAAGCCGATATTCCGGCTGAACTCCTGTCCCACGGCGAAAAACAGCGCTTAGAAATTGGCATGTTAGTCGCCCAATCCCCCGATTTGCTGCTGGTAGATGAACCCGTTGCCGGACTCACCGACGAAGAAACCGAAAAGGTGGGCGATTTGCTGCTGGCCCTGGCCGAAAGCCACTCGATCATGGTGATTGAGCACGACATGGAATTTGTCCGCCAGATTGCCCGTAAAGTGACTGTATTGCATCAAGGGTCAGTGCTCTGTGAAGGCAGCATTGAAGAAGTTCAAAACGACCCGCGTGTGATTGAGGTGTACCTGGGACAACAACCCTCCATTTCAGATCACCAGATGAAAGTGCTGCGAATCATTGCCTCCATGGCCTGGGCCGATGGCGAACTGTCACGAGCAGAACTCGATCTGATGCTGTCTCAGCTATCGCGCTTGTTCTCCAGCGATGCCGAACAGCAAGAAAAACTACGCGATGAGTTGAGCGTATACGTGCTCCAGGATGTTCCAGTCGATCAAGCACTCGATGAGATTGCCAGTCCTGAAGAACGCGAGTTAGTTGCCAAACTCAGCTATGACGTGATTCGCGCCAGTAGTCAAAAGAGCGGCAGTGAGTCAATCAATGAATGGGAAGCAAGGGACTATCAAGACTTAATCGACCATCTTGATTTGCCATCGGATGCCTTAACCCGCTTGCAAACCACTGTGGAGGCTTAAACACAAAAATTTTCCACCTATAAATTCTCTGTTGATTGGCGATCGCTGTAGGGGCGGGTTTTGTCGTCAATCTGAGGCTATAAGCAGAGTCTGTGGCTAAACCCGCCCCTACCGTCAACGGGAAATTTACACTAAGAAAATTTTGCTGTATATTTTCCGGC
>JAAUSG010000206.1 GCA_012034055.1 Leptolyngbyaceae cyanobacterium RU_5_1
ATAAGGGGGACTTTGAGCCGATTTCCCCCCTTATTAAGGGGGGCTAGGGGGGATCACTCAGTGCTTAACATCACAGACCATACCTTTTCAAACATCCTCTAAGATTGGGTTGGAGGATATCACAAAGTGACGAAGGAATGGAACGTTTCTATTACTTCCCATTGGTCGAAGGTGGCGGACTGTCCACACTGCACATTCTGCTCATCCAACACGTTCCAGAGCTGCACATTTCTAATCCAAAAGCGCCGCCCAGTTTTAGAGATACGAATTCCCTGATGGTTATCGACATAGCCATTGGTTCTGGCAGTTGCCAATAGCTGTTCAGTTCTTGCTCTTCGCCGGGATTGACTGAAGCGCGTGATGGAGTGCGGGTAAACTCCTCCCACTCCATCTGCCATAGCTCCAACGCTGTTTGATTGCCGTAGTTGAAAATCGGGTCCTCTTGCATTCCGTGAGACACGATGACGAAGGGAGCCTCAAATAGGGCCTGCGCAATTTCCTCTGGTGAACCTTCAACCACTAGTAAAGGGCGGCCGGTCCAATGGTGAAAGCTGCGCAGCAGGCGTTGACTATGTTGGCAAATGTCTGGTCGTTGCCAGGGATAAGGTGTCGTCAAGGTTGGTTTGCCCTCATCAGGATTGCAACGAATAGATTACCCCACAGGGAGACGTGGCTAATGGAATGAATAGATAGCCTTGTAGATAGGCATTGCTGATGGCGGGATTATTTGGAGCGCACCGTTAAGGGGATTTCTGCGAAAGATTCTACCCCTATGGGGGCGAACGGCCACTCGTCTGTACCAAGGTTTTTGGGAATTTCTTTCCTGGAAATCTCCTAAGCCATCGCCCTGCGTTTAACTCAATCCATGAGCAATTCTTAGAGAGATACTATGATAAGAATATTTACGATTCTTCACTAAAGCCGTGATAGCGCAACAACTGAACCCTCTATCTACCCTTAAATCCACAAATATCCTTGAGAAGCTGACTTGGGCTTGGAAAGGTCACACTATTCGATATTCCGTAATGGGAACTGGGCGTCCTCTATTGCTGGTACATGGCTTTGGCGCATCGATCGGGCACTGGCGCAAGAACATTCCGGTATTAGCCGCTGGGGGCTATCGGGTGTATGCGATCGACCTGTTGGGGTTTGGCAGTTCCGATAAGCCAGCCCTCAACTACACGGTAGAACTGTGGCAGGAGCAGCTGAAGGACTTCTGGACAGCCCATATTCAAGAACCAACGGTTTTGTGGGCAACTCGATTGGCGGACTGCTCTGCCTGACGATGCTGGCCGATTACCCAGAGATGGCGGCTGGTGGGGTATTACTCAACAGTGCAGGTGGACTGAACCATCGCCCGGATGAGCTGAATCTGCTACTACGATTGATGATGGGAGGATTTACTCGAATTGTCAGCTCTAAGCTGATTGGTTCCCTTCTGTTCAACCGCATTCGCCAAAAAGCTCGTCTGCGCCGTACCTTGTCCCAGGTTTACCGCAATCGAGACGCTGTTACCGATGAGCTGGTGGATTTGATTTACACACCCGCGTGCGATCGCGGTGCGCATCAGGTCTTTGCCTCCGTGCTTACGGCTCCTCCCGGGCCCACCCCATCAGAATTATTTCCTAGAATCCAAGCACCGCTGCTGGTGATCTGGGGAGAAGCCGATCCCTGGACCCCGATCGCTGGAGCTGCCATCTACCAAAAACTTGCGGAATCCCATCCAGTCACCTTTGTGTCGATTCCTGACACCGGACATTGTCCCCATGATGAAAATCCCGATGCTGTCAATTCAGAAATTCTGAGCTGGCTGAAAATGGGTTTTCCACGATTTAAGGAAGGGTCAGGATTGCGCTCCAAGAGTGTGAGCCATGCTTGATGTACAGCCATCTTGAGAAATACCTAGCGCTGCACTACTGGTACAATAGTACGTTCAGAGTGATCACAAAATGTAGCGTTTGCCAGGAGATAAAACTGGAAAAGTACGCTATATTTTGCCTAACCTAATACTCTGTCGTGTTAGTTTAGCTGCTCCAGCTTATAGCAGAATCCAAACCTGCTTGTACCGTGTTTATGCATTTAGGCGAGTCTTATGGTTTCACACGTAGAGACCCCAACCCTGGCTACCAGCCGTCAACCCACCCACTCCATTGAAGGGTTGGTGCAAGTCTTCACCTCCATTCATCGCAGTTTCTTCACCAATGTGATGGCGCAGGCACTCCGAATTGCGGGGCAGGGCACTCCTGTTTTGGTAGTTCAGTTCCTCAAGGGGGGCATTGCTCAAGGCTATGAGCATCCCGTGCAATTGGGGCAACATCTGGATTGGATTCGCTGCAACCTGCCCCGCTGTGTGGATTCTCCTCAATTGGATGACGGCGAACGGCGATCGCTCCAGGATCTCTGGCGTTACACCCAGGAAGTCGTTTTTCAAGGCAAGTATGATCTGGTGGTGCTAGATGAGCTGAGTTTAGCCATCAACTTTGGCTTAATTTCGGAAGCCACGGTTCTTGAGTTTTTGAGCGATCGCCCCCAGCACGTTGATGTGATTCTGACCGGGCCAAAAATGCCACCCTCACTCCTGAACGTTGCCGACCAAATTACCGAACTGCGTCGCAGTCATCAGCCTTGATTTTGCACGCTGCTTCGACAGGTCTGCCAGGTTCACGCCTTCATGCTGAAGTAACCACTGTTTCCGCTCTAATCCGCCTGCATAACCTGTGAGACTGAAGTTTGCACCCACGACTCGATGGCACGGCAGCACGATGGCCACCGGATTCAGGGAGTTTGCCATGCCGACTGCACGACAGGCGGTTGCTTTGCCCATCTGTCGCGCCAATTCTCCATAGGAGATGACCGTTCCCAGTGGAATCGTGCGCAGCGCCAACCAGACCTGCTGTTGAAAGGGAGTGCCGCCCGTCTTCACGGGAATCGTATCAAGGCTATGATAGTCGCCAGCCAGGTATGCCTGAATGCGATCGCTGAACCCGTGCGGATTCTGTTTCTCGATCAGCGCGATCGTCGCATCGCGTTTGCGCAATTGCTGGATCATTCGGGGCCGATACTCGATAAAATCCACCGCGCACAGACTCTCATAATCCGAAACGACGAGAATCTTACCGATCGCGGAATCAATGCAATCCATCCAAAGTTCGGTCATGCCAATTGCTTCTCCTGAGTCGATACGGTTGAATTCAACGATGACCACAGCACCATTGCCGCATAGTCCCGCCACGGGTGCCAGGCTTGCGACAGCGCCAGCAATTCTGCTTTGGTGACCGAGTGTCCCAGTTGCTGCATAGCCCGCAACAAGCCTAAGTCGGCTGCCGGGAACGCATCGGGTTCGCGCAGTCCCCGCATCGCAATGTAGTGAGCCGTCCACTCGCCAATTCCAGGCAACTGAGACAATTGGTGAACGGCATCTTCTAAGCTCTGAAAGCGGGTCAGAAACTGATGATTCTCAGCCACCGTTGCGGCCAGGGTTGTGATGGCGATCGCACGCGATCGCGGAATGCCGATTGCAGTTAAATCAGCGGTGGCTAGCCGTTCAGGGTGAGGAAACACAAACTGGAGTTCTGAATCTACCCAGGGCATCCCGTCAATCATCAGGCGATCGCCGTAGGTTCTAACCAGGCGACCCGCCAACGTAGTTGCTGCCGCGACGCTCACCTGCTGCCCCAAAATGGCCCGGATTGCCAGCTCAAACGCATCCCAGGCACCGGGAATGCGCAGTCCGGGGAACATCAGGACGACTGGCCCCAGCCGCGCATCTTGCTGTAAATGAGCGGCGATTTCTGACACATGCGCATCCAAGTCCAGCAAGCGCCGCAGACGTTCCACAATTTGGGCCAGCCGCGCAACTTTGGCAAATCGGATACTGGCAATCAGGTAATTTTGATGGTGAACGGGGCGAATTTCCACCACCCCATGCACTCCATCCAGAACAATCGTGCGCCGGTAACCGTTCGGTCCAACCGCTTCTAATCCGGGCGTCACTCTGGGAGACAAAAACTGCGTGAAGGCAGCCCAGTGATAGGGCGGACTGAACGGAAGTTTGATTGTAATGTCAGGGGTTTGAGCAGCCACACCTGGCTTCGACAGTCGGTTTCGCAATTCAGTCGGCGATCGCTGATAGGTTTCGCGAATCACGGTGTTAAAGCGGCGCAGACTGGAAAACCCAGCCGCCATTGCTACGTCCGTAATCGATAGCGAGGTTTCATCGAGCAGTTGTTTGGCGAACAATAGCCGTTGGGTTTGGGCAACGGCGATCGGTGAGGTGCCCAGATGTTTCATAAACAGCTTGCGCAGATGGCGATCGCTGACGCCCACTCGTGCCGCCAACTCGGCAACCGTGCCATCGTTTAGCGCTCCTGCTGCAATCAGCCGCAGCGATCGTGACACCGTCGCAGCCGTGCCCACCTGCGAGAGCAAATTCGGCGAGAGTTCTGGTCGGCAGCGCAAACAGGGACGAAAACCGGACTCGTAAGCTGTTGCGGCGTTAGCAAAAAACTGGCAATTCTCCCGATTCGGCGTTTGTGCCGGGCAGATCGGACGACAAAAGATTCCAGTGGTGCGAACCCCAACAAAAATCCGTCCGTCAAAGCGGACATCTTTGGTTTGAATCGCCCGGTAGCAACTATCGGGATCGAGGTTGATATTCATGGCCGCAATCTCGTACCATTTTGGATTTTAGATTTTGGATTTTAGATTGTAGATTGAGAATCGTCATTTAGATTGCATCACCGCGTCTCCGCGTCTTTTGAGCAATTTGCACTATGTAACTTAAGGGCACATCAGCTTATCAACGCACTCTGACAGCATAGATCTGCTTGTTGAAATTCACTCGCCTTTTTCGGAACTGAATGTCATACCATTTGAATTTTTGCCTACTACAAATGGTTAAGCTGAAAGTGCTGCGGTACAGACATTTCTCAATCTAAAATCGTCAATCTAAAATCTAAAATCGGTATCACAGGCAACCTCTGCTGATTAATCCTGGAAAAGTGGTAGTCTGCTGTCGTCTACAGCCGTTTTGAGGTTTCTGTGAGTTGCAAGATTGTATTGTCTCGCCGTGGATTTGTGGCTGGGTTGGGGGCGATCGCCTTAAAGACATCATCCAATGGGGACTTACAGAAGGACAGAAATTCGGTCCAGAGTTAGGCTACGTACCCCTACCGCCGGAGATTATTCAAAAAGCCTCAGCCGCTGTGAATCAGATTGCACCTTAGTTGTAACAGTACCCTAAGCGGGTACTTTCATCTGGCCATAAACTGCCTAGACTGAAAAGTGAATAACTGAGTCAATGCTCAACAATGGCAACTAGACTAGCCAATCGATACTTCTCGGTTAAGGGTTTGAAGACTCTGCATCGATCCCCCCTAGCCCCCCTTATTAAGGGGGGAACTGCACCCAGTTTTGGTTTGAAAGCCCCCCTTAATAAGGGGGGTTGGGGGGATCTCTAGACTGACAACACTAACCGAGAAGTATTGACTAGCCAATCATTCGTCTTTAGCAATTGCTGGGTGAACACAAGGAGATAAGTTAATGGTATTGAACTTCGGAAAAGCAGGCTGGCTCGGTTCCCGGCAACATTTTTGCCGCTCCCCCATCTGCTGTATTCTTCCCCCCCATTTGACAGAGGAAATCGTTAAAAACGGTAATGATGAACAGCGACAGTTTGCCTTGCAGACCCTGATGGTCTCGGAGCAGTTTCGGGGACGCCGGGAAGTGATCGGTGCTGTTAACTTTGCGGTGCCAGCTGTAGACAAGCGGCGCACAATTTACGATGCCAAGAGCGGTACACAGCTTCCCGGCACACCGGTGCGACATGAAGGAGATCCTGCAACGGGTGATAAAGCAGTGGATGAGGCCTATGACGGGGCCGGGGCGACCTATGACCTCTACAAAGAAGTTTTTGACCGCAATTCTATTGATGACAAAGGCTTACGGCTAGACTCTACGGTTCACTATGGTGTGAAATACGATAACGCTTTCTGGAACGGGGATCAGATGGTTTACGGCGATGGCGACGGTGAACTGTTTGAGCGGTTTACGAAGGCGATCGATGTGATTGGGCACGAGCTGACTCACGGTGTTGTTCAGTATGAGGCCGGGTTGATCTACTACGGGGAGTCGGGAGCCTTGAACGAGTCGATGGCCGATGTGTTCGGTATTCTCGTGAAGCAGCGGACGCTAAACCAAACTGCCCAGGAGTCCAATTGGCTGATTGGCGAGGGTCTGTTGGCACCCAAGGTGAAGGGGGTCGGGATTCGCTCCATGAAAGCGCCTGGAACTGCCTACAATGACTCTGTTCTCGGTAAAGATCCCCAGCCTGGGCATGTCAAAGACCTCTATAAGGGCACGGGCGACAATGGCGGTGTGCATATCAACTCTGGAGTTCCCAATCGGGCTTTTTATCTGGCAGCAACCGAAATCGGTGGCTATGCCTGGGAGAAAGCTGGAAAGATTTGGTACACCGCATTGAGAGATCGACTACGTAATCGATCCAACTTTAAGCGGGCAGCCGAGATTCTCGTTAGCCTTGCTGGAGAACTGTATGGTGTAGACGGTAAAGAGCAAAAAGCCGTCCGCAATGCCTGGAAAGAGGTCGGTGTGTTGAAGTAGTTATCTCGCTGCAATCACCTCTTTCAGCTTCTGGCTATCTGGTGCAGAGGGGTGGCTGATTGGAATCTCAATCATAAATTCAGCTCCCAATCCCGGTTCAGAGTAGAACTTGAGCTGCCCCCCGTGCTGATTTACCACAATCTGATAGCTAATGGTGAGTCCTAAGCCAGTGCCCTGTCCAACATCTTTCGTGGTGAAAAACGGATCAAAGATTTTGGACTGAACACCGTAGGGAATGCCGGGACCGTTGTCTGTAATCACGATCCGCGCGATCGCCCGTTCAGCGCTGCTATCCAGAGCAACGTCTGTGCAGATGGCGATCGTTGCTTTTTCCTGACCCTGCCAATGGTTTAGCGCTTCTACTGCATTGATCAGAATGTTCATCAACGCTTGATTGAGCTGCTGTGGGTAGCACTCCACACTCGGCAACTTGCCGTACTTACGGACGATTTGAATCTCATTGCCGATATAGCTTTGTAGAACGAGTAACGAACTTTCAATCCCTTCATGAATATCCACGATCTTGTGCTGGGCTTCGTCTAGTCGGGCAAAGTTGCGCAACGACAGCACAATTTGACGAATGCGATCGGCTCCTGCTTTCATAGAGTCGAGAATGCGGGGCAGGTCTGCCAGGATAAATTCTAGTTCAACGGTTTCCGCCAATTCTTGCAGTTCGGCGTCTGGTTGCGGGTAGCAGTCCTGGTAAGCGTTAACGATGCGAGTTAAATCCTCGACATGAGATTCTACATAGGGCAGATTACCGAAAATGAAATTGATTGGGTTATTAATTTCATGGGCAACTCCAGCCACCATTCGCCCTAGACTGGACATCTTTTCACTCTGAATCAGCTGTGTTTGAGTGAGGCGAAGTTCGTGCAATGTTTCAGCTAAGTTCCTGGCTTGAGCAGCGCTGTCGGCGGCTTGTTGTTGGGTTTGGGCGTATAAATGCGCTTGTTGAATCGAAATCGCGAGTTGGTCTGCCACAGCTTGAGCCAGCGTTTGGTCATTCTTGGACCAATAGCGAATCTGGGAGCACTGGTTGAGGTAGAGAATGGCATACAGTTGCTTATTGGTTTGCACGGGCACAACCAACGAGGATTTAATTTGGGCCTGCTGGTATTCGCGATTGTGCGGACCAATTCGCTGATCGGCGGACACATTGGAGATCACAACCCGAATTCGATTCTGAATCACCCAGTGAGTAATGGGACCGGTGATATCAAAGTCCTCAACGGACGGTGAAAAGGGTGGGCGGCAAACTTCGTAGAGGTGCTTTTCTCGCGAGGTGGATTGACGAGCCGTTGAATTTTCTGACACGCCTGATGAGGATTGAACTTGCTCGGATTCACCCGGATCTTCGACCAGATGCACCAGGCAGCGATCGCTCTGCAAGGCTTTCAGCAGTTGGGCGATCGCGCCCTGCAAAATTTCTTCCAGCTTAAAGCTCCGACGAGTTTGAGCTGTAATCTGGTTGACCAATCGCTCTCGTTGCGCCTGTTTCTGCGTTTGTTCATAAAGCTGTGCCTGACTAATCGCCACTTCAAGGTGCTGGGCGATCGACTGTAGCAGCTCAATTTCCGACACCAGCCAACGACGTGGCTGTTTTGAGAAGCAGGCAATGAATCCAGTTGAGCCATCCTGCGTGTTTAACGGCACCATCGCTGTTGCCGTAAATCCCCAAATCGTTGGCGTTGTCCAGGCAGATTTGCGGTGTGGCAACACCAGCCAGCGACTCAACCAGGGAGCAACGGCGGAATCGGAACGTTCTCCATTCTGAACAATCAACTCTGCCCGGGCGATCGCGGCTGCCAGTTCCCCCAAGGTTTCCATCTTGAAATATCCCAGGTTAGAAACTGAATGATGAGGGGAAGTGGAACTCGATCCCTGCAACCCATTACGCTCACAAATCACCTGAATCCGATCAGTGTCGTGAAAATACCAAAAGAAGCTACAGCAATCCAGTTGCAAGATGTCTGCAATCTCGTCAACGGCGGTTTGCAAAACGACTTTTAGCTCCAAGGAGTTACGAACGCGATCAATAATTCGTCGCAACAACACATTCTGCCGTTGCGATCGCCGAAACCAATTGAATCTAAATTCAGACTTCCGATAACGTTCAAGAAACACACGCAAAAAACATCAGTGGACATGGATTAATCGTGAATCAATCGCAATCTCTTCGCTTAAGTATTACTACGGAAGTCCTTTTCTAAAGACTTCAAGACCCTGGTATAGCGTCCCTGATTCAAGTTCGAGGATCATAGAAAATCTTACAATGCTTCGTCTGTATTCAACGATTCACTGTCTGGATTGTTGGTGATTCAGGGTAGAGGGTGGCAGGATGGAGGGGAAGATGGAGGGATGAAGGGATGAAGAGATGAAGGGTGAAGGGATGAAGAGATAAGGAGATGGGGAGATGAGGAGACGGGTTGTGGGTCGGCTTGTGGCGGTTGGGTTGGTGCCTCAAATGGTGATGATGAGTGGAATAGGGGCAGCCTGGGCATTGCCGCCTGCTGAGGATGTGCCTGAAGAAGTGTTGCGGACGCAGATTATTTTGGATGCGCGATCGCCGATTGACGGCAAACCGATGACCCCTGCGGAATATGCCGAGCTGCAAGCCGAACTGCAAGCTCCTCTCGACTCTCCCACTAAACTTTCTCCCAAAGTCACAAGACTAATCAGACTGCTCAAGCTGCGGAGATTCCTCAAACGATATTTACCGTTCATTCCAGTTAAGTGAAAATACGGTAAGCAGGTATGTAGGATGGGTTAGCGGTAGCGTAACCTGTGCGGGCGTTGGGTTTCCTGCGTCAACCCAACCTACAGTATCTTCAATTTAAATAGAGCCAGTTACTTAGCGTTATTTAGAGCGATCGCTCCAACTCCAGCAAAAATTGACAGAAGTTCTCTGTATCTCGTGACAATAGAACGTAGCTATTAGGCAATGCCTCAACCAGTTCACGAATTCGTTCAGGGTAGAGTTCAAAGCCATAGCGGTGGATGACCACATGGCGAAACCCTCGATACTCATTCAGCGATTTCAGCGTATCTGCTTGAATCACCGGTGGACGAAGGCTGGAAATTTCTAACGCCATTTGCTCTAGCAATTCGCGGTGAGAATTTGCACCCGTCGGAACAGATTGGTCAATTTGCTTGGCAATCTCTTCAAAGATTCGTTCTACGCCCATGTAGAAGTTTTGTAAACTCAATGCGGCGGCTTGAAAATAATCAACGTCACCGGTTTGCGTTGCCTTCTCTGTTTGGTTCGTTGCCGTTTGCACAACAGTGTCTAATCGGGTCAACTCATTGCGTAATCTGGCAACTAGAACCCTGTAGTCACTCATAGTTCCTGTCCTTGAGCGATCGCCTCACGCAGGTAGGAGTTCGCGCATTGAATTTCTACCAAATCAAAGGTAAATTCGCTCAGGCTAAGAAGAGTTGACACGGCTTGAAAATACTGCGCCTCCGATAACCTCCAAACCGCTAAGTCAATGTCTGAGCCTTCGTCAAAGTCCTCCGTTAGTAAAGAACCAAACAGAACAACTTTTTCTGCTCCAAAAGTTTCCTTCAACACACGAGCAGCCTGATGAGCAGCCAACAGACCGCGTTCTCGACGCTGACGCAAAACTTCAGAACGGCGTTGCTTTCGCTGTCGAGCGGTGGCGACATAGCCTTGCATCTTGTCTGAGGGCACTTCTAGCATGAATGCTGCCGACGAAAAGGATATGTCTATTGTAAGTGGGCACAATTAACGATCGGGTCATTGGTCATTGGCTGTTCACAAATGACGCAATATGCAACTAATTTGACTCAT
>JAAUSG010000021.1 GCA_012034055.1 Leptolyngbyaceae cyanobacterium RU_5_1
TAAAACCTTGCAAGGGCATATAAATCGGGTCTGGTCAGTTGCATTTAGCCCAGATGGTCGCACCTTAGCCAGTGGCGGCGATGACCAAACGGTGAGGCTGTGGGATATGCAAACCGCTCAGTGCCTCAAAATCTTGCAAGGACATACCAATTGGGTACGGTCAATTATTTTCAGCCCAAATGGACAAATGCTGGCAAGTGGTAGCCAGGATGAAACAATCAAGCTGTGGAATATTGAAACGGGCAAATGTTTGGAAACTCTGAGAGCGCCCAGACCTTATGAGGGCATGAATATTACGGGTGCAACGGGATTGACTGAGGTTCAGAGGGCGACGCTGATTGCATTGGGGGCGGTGGAGATGGAGGGGTGAGGGGATGAAGGGATGAAGGGATGAAGGGATGGGGGGAGTAGAGGGGGTAGAGGGGATTTAAGGGACGATCGCGATCGCTAGACCTCTAACAACTAAACGTGCGATCGCTGCCCAGAAAGCCGTAGACTGTAGGATGCAAACATTTGATGTTCAACCCTACTAGGTCACCCGTGCGAAAGAGTGTTATTGCTGGCAACTGGAAGATGTACAAAACCCAGACAGAAGCGGCAGAGTTTCTGCAAGGGTTTCTTCCCCTCCTTGAAGAGACCCCCGGCGATCGCGAAGTGGTGCTATGCGTCCCATTCACAGATTTGGAAATTCTGTCGAGGAGCTTGCACGGCAGCAGCGTCCGCCTCGGTGCCCAAAACGTTCATTGGGAACCGGCTGGGGCTTATACCGGAGAAATTTCTGCTCCCATGCTGACGGAGTTGGCAGTGCGCTATGTGATCATCGGTCATAGCGAACGACGCCAATACTTTGGCGAAACAGACGAGACGGTGAATAAGCGGATCAGAGCTACCCAGAGTGCCGGACTCGTGCCAATCTTGTGCGTTGGTGAGACGAAGCAGCAACGCGATAGGGGAGAGACCGAGTCACTAATTTGTCAGCAAATTGAAGCAGGTTTGATTGGAGTTGACCAGGGGAACCTGGTGATTGCCTATGAACCCATTTGGGCGATCGGAACTGGGGACACCTGTGAGTGCAACGAGGCAAATCGGGTGATTGGTCTGATTCGCAGTCGCTTGAACAACCCAAATGTGCCCATCCAGTATGGCGGTTCTGTGAAACCTGACAATATCGATGAGATTATGTCCCAGCCTGAAATCGATGGCGCACTCGTCGGCGGAGCTAGCTTGCAGCCTGAGAGCTTTGCCAGGATTGTGAATTATCAGGCGATCTAAAAGGGAGTGGGGAGATGCAGGGATGAAGCGGTGAAGAAATGAAGCGTGTGTATTTGTCTTTAATCCCTTCACCCCTCTACCCTTCATCTCCCTCGCAACAGGTAAGTTCTCATCTCCCCTTTGCCTTTGATGTCAATCACGCCGCGTTCCTGAAACTGATACTTGGTGTGCAGGAGCTGGTAAGTTGCTTCGGTGACCTGGATAGAGCCTGAAATACCTTGAGACTCCATGCGGCTGGCGGTATTGACGGTATCGCCCCAGAGGTCGTAGATGAATTTTTTGGTGCCGATTACACCGGCAACGACCGGGCCAGTGCTGATGCCTAGCCGCAGACTGATGGATTCGCCCGTTTTCTGGTTGAATTTGGCGATCGCGTCCTGCATGTCCAGTGCCATCTCCGCGATCGCCTCTGCATGGTCAGGACGAGTCGTTGGAATGCCCCCCACCACCATGTAGGCATCGCCGATGGTTTTGATCTTTTCTAGCCGATGCAGATCTGCGAGATGGTCAAAGGCGGAGAAGATTTCGTTGAGCAGGCTGACGATCGCGATCGGCGCTCGGTGGCTAGAGAGTTGAGTGAAATCGACAATGTCCGCAAACAGAACGGTGGCCTCGGTAAAACTCTCCGCGATCGTTTGCTGCTCTTGTTTCAACTGTTCTGCGACTGACTTTGGCAAGATGCTTAACAAAAGCCGTTCGGACTTTTCTTGTTCGACTTGAATCTGTTTCAGATAGGCTTGTTCCTGGTCACGCAGGCGCTTTTTTTCTAAACAGGCTCCAATCCGTGCTCTCAGCAGCGTTGGATTGAAGGGCTTGAACAGGTAATCTTCAGCCCCCAGCTCAATGCAGCGAACGACGCTTTCAATGTCATCCAGTGCTGAAATCATAATCACTGGGATATGCCGCAGAGCTGGATCTGCCTTGAGCTGCTCCAGCACCTGGAAGCCATCCATCTCTGGCATCATGATATCGCAGAGCACAATGTCGTAGGGTTGTTGCTGAAGAAGGTTGATCGCCCGTCGCCCATTTTCAGCCACAGTAACGGTGTGTCCCTGTTTGCGAAGCCGACGAGACAGCAATTCACGGTTTGCCTCCACATCATCTACCACCAGCATTGAGCCGTATTCAGCGTCCATGCGATACCCTCAAGCAACTAGCTGTTAGCTGTCCGCTATTAGAATGTTTGGTTTAGTTGCGTCCATCTGCTTATCCATTCGTCAGCCATTAATTGACAGACCACCAGGTTATCCAGCCTATAGCGTTTTAGCTTACTACAGGGTTCACATGAAGGGTTCACATGAGTTGAGTCAATAGATGACAAACCGGACTCAACCGAACTGAATAAGTAGGCAGCCTAATTATTTGTAGGATGGGTTAGCGTTAGCGTACCCCATGCGGGCGTTGGGCTTCCTGCGTCAACCCAACCTACAGTATCTTCAATTTGAATAGAGCCACTTACTTACCCTAATGTCCAATAGCTGAAAGCCAATCGCGATTAGCTTTTTGCAGCTAAACCACATCCAGCTCGGAACCTGTAGCTTTCCCTTCAGAAAAACTCCAGGTCTGGACGTGGACAAGGTTTAAGTAGAACTTGTTAAGTTATTCTTCACGACTGAAAGACTCTTTCTGGAAGGTTTCTTCTAATGTAGCTAACTTCCTAGGTAATATTCACTAGGCGTTAAGCGATTACCTGAGTACCCAAAAGTGCTTGAATTTTAGCCATTAAGCGCGGAAATTCAACGGGTTTAGTGTCGTAGTCGTCGCAACCAGCGGCGATGCACCGTTCCCGATCGCCCGCCATTGCATGCGCTGTCAGTGCAATGATTGGAATGGAGTGGGTTTCTGGGGCAGCCCTCAGCTGCCGTGCTGCTTCCCAGCCATCCAGCTTTGGCAAACTCATGTCCATCAAAATCAGGTCAGGAATTTCGGTGCGTGCGATCGCCACTCCCTCGATGCCATCCACTGCCACTAACAGTTGAAATCCCTTGCGTTCCAGACGACGGGACAACATATCGCGGTTCATTTCGTTATCTTCAACCAGCAGAATTCTAGTCATGGCTTCCTCCCCTAACGTTGAGGCGATGACGAGTGTAACTACATACCACGTCACGGACTTCCTCTAATAATTCCTCGCGGTTATAGGCACCCTTCTGGAGAATTTGTTCAACGTATCCGTTCAATTTGTGTTGGTCGGCGATTGTCAAATCCATGGCCGTGACCACTACCACTGGAATTGAGCGGTAGTCCTCGCGGCTGCGCAGCTCTGTAATGAACTGAAAGCCGTCCATTTCTGGCATCATCAAATCCAAAATAATCAGATCAGGTTTTTGCTCAAAGAGTCGCTCCAACGCTACTCGACCGTTTTCAGCCTCGATCACACTCCAACCCTGCCGCGTCAGAATCCGTTGAAAAATGACGCGCGTAGCGAGATCATCTTCGGCAACCAGGACTCGACCCGCAGACGAGGGGCGATCGCTTGCCTGAGAATTTTCATCTTGTTGCAGTCGATACTTGTTCAACACTTTGACGAGTTGCTTGTAGTCCATGGGTTTGGTCAAATAGTCCGAGGCACCCAGCGAAAAGCCTAAATTCTGGTTATCCACAATTGTCAGTAAAACAATTGGAATATCTGCCAGCTCTGGGTCAGACTTTAATTTGGGCAGCACCGACCAACCACTCATCTTGGGCATCATCACATCCAGTGTGATCACATCGGGGCGGAGCTTTTTAGCCACGTAGAGTCCCTCTTGTCCATTAGACGCGGTTTCGACCCGAAAGCCCTCTTTGCCCAAACGGTGCATCATCAGGTCGCGGACTGCTGGGTCATCATCAATTACCAGAATTGTGGCGATCGGGGGTAAGGGGTCTATCGGAGCCGTTGGCGTTGAAGGCGCGATCGCAGAAGCGGGTTCAGCGAACGGTGACTCAATGGATCGGTCGTGAACCTCAACGGGTAGACAAATGGTGAAGGTTGAGCCGTGGTTCAGTTCGCTCTCAACGGTAATGTCGCCGCCCATCAGCTGGCAGAAGCGCTGGGTAATAGCTAGTCCCAACCCGGTGCCGCCATATTTGCGGGTAGTGGAGCTATCCGCCTGGGTAAACGGCTGGAACAGCTTCGCGACTTGTTCGGGTGCAATGCCAATACCGGTATCGGAGACGCGGAAAATGATTTGGGGAGAGGGGGGGATTTTAGATTTTGGATTTTGGATTTTGGATTGAGGATTCTCCCTATCCCCCTGTCTCCATGTCCCCGTGGCAGACTCCTCTCTCCTCTCTCCTCTCTCCTCTCTCCTTGTGACTGTCAACGTAATTGTTCCGTTCTCGGTGAACTTGCTGGCGTTGCTGAGTAGGTTGAGCAGGGTTTGGCGGACTTTGGTGAGATCGGCGTGGAGGCTGCCGGAATTTTCGGGACAAATGACGGTGAAGGTGTTGCCGTTTTTCTCAATTAGGGGTTGGACGGTGGCTTTGACTTCAGTGATCAGGTCGGCAATCTCGAACGTTTCTAGATACAGCCCCATTTTGCCTGCCTCGATCTTGGAAATATCGAGGATGTCGTTGATTAAGCCCAGCAAATTTTTGCCAGCGCCACGAATTTTTTCTAAATCGGGAATAAGGTCGTCATATCCCAGGTCGCTGGAGTCTTCTTGCAGCATTTCGCTGTAGCCGATGATGGCATTGAGGGGAGTGCGTAGTTCATGGCTCATGTTCGCCAGGAATTGGCTTTTGGCGCGGTTGGCGGCTTCAGCGACTTCTTTGGCTTTGAAGAGTTCGTCGGCGGCTCGTTTGCGATCGCTGATGTCTGTTAGCGTACCCTCGTAATACAACAGGTCACCGTTACTATCTCGCACAGCACGCGCGTTTTCAGAAATCCAGATGCTGCTGCCGTCCCGACGGTAGATTCGAGATTCAAAGTCAATCACGCCATCGTGCTGATCCATGAGCTGGATAAACTGGGAGCGTCGGTACGGCTCGACGTATAGCTCGTGCTCGATGTGATTGGACAGCCTGGCAATTAACTGGTCTGGTGATTCATAGCCATAAATTTTTGCCAGGGCAGGATTGGCGCTGATGTACTCACCGGCAGGCGTGGTTTGAAAGATCCCATCTACCGCATTTTCAAAAATGCTGCGGTACTTTTCTTCTGCCTCCTGCAGGGCGGCTTCGGTCTGTTTACGATTGGTGATATCCATCGTGACGCCAGTCAACCGCACCGGCTTACCGTCTGCATCCCGCATCACACTGCCGCGACTATTCACCCAATGCACACTGCCATCCGTCCAAATAATGCGGTACTCGGCATTGTATTCACTGCTACTCTCAAGCGCGCGCGACTCGGCTTCTGTGACGATCGCTTTATCCTCTGGATGGATGCACTCAAAAAAGTCAGCATATTTTTTGTCAAGACACTCTGCATCGTTTTTGACACCAAAAATACGGGCCACTTCCTTTGACCACTTTTCCTCGCCAGTGACAATATTCCAGTCCCAGGCTCCCATCCGAGCCGACTGCAGTGCCATCCGCAACAGTGCTTCCTGGTCGCTGAGTGCGGTTTCGGCGCGTTGCCGTTCCTGTTCAGCATGTTTGCGTTGGATGAACTGACCAATCTGCTTGCCGATGGTGTTCATCATCTCCAGCAGTTTCCGATCCGGTTTGTGGGTTTGATGACTGAAAAACGCCATCACTCCCGTTGTTTGTTCGTTACAAACGATGGGGCAGGCGATCGCCGTATGCAACCCCGCCTCAGCCGCCGCCTCGGCCCGCCGAAAACTGGACTCTTGGGAAAAATCTTTAATCCAGACCGCCTCACCTGTGCTCCACACCTGCCCAACAACACCAATCTCTGGAGCAAACGTCATTTTTCGAGTAGTAGCAGCAAAATGGGTGAAGTCCTGGGCTGGATCATGCCAACTATGAACCAGCTCGATCGCCTCAGTATTCGGGTTAAGGGCCCACAACTCTCCCCAGTCCCACCTTAATGCGGTGCAGATGGCTTCCAGCAAGTTGGGGGTGGCCTCGTCAAGGGTCATCGAGTCAGCAAGCGCACGAGTCGTAGCATACTGCACGCTCAACCGTTGTTCTGTTCGACGGCGCTTCTTAAAGTTACGAAAAAGGGTAATAAAGACAGAGAGCAGGGTCAAGAACACCAACCCCCCAAAAAACTGGATTTGATATTTCCGTTGCGCGAATTGGTCGATTTTCGTTTGCAGCAACCGATCCAGTGCGGGGACAGTCGCATCGTAAAGGCGAAATTGGGCTGCGATCGCGCGATCGCCCAGCACCTTGAAGTTGTCATAGGTAACCTTTTCAGGACTGGTACTGGCCCTATAGATCAGCTTCAAAAACGTTTTGCTGCTTAACGTCGCTCGTTGAATATCGCTCTCCAATTCAGGCTGCAACCCTGAATTCACATTAAGGGCAACCCGGGTGCCTCGTTGAATTGCCTTTAAAGGGGTTTGAATGGAGTTATATAAAACGACCAGTTGAATTTTTTCGTCTATCTGAACATATTTGCGCTTGGCAATCTCTGCCCCAATCTCCTGAACCTGCACTGAATTCATGAGCATGGCCGGGAGCTGATTCACCGTTGCATCCATGAGGTAATACGAATCCAAATTTGCATCCAGGATCAGGTTTGAGGTATCTGCGGCATGGTCTATCAGCGACAGGAGACTGTTATTTAAACTGGTATGGAGTTCCAGATTTGTGATGGGTGAGTAGAGAAACACGCCATTCTCAAGATGCTGCCATTTCGCTTTGAGCTGTTGCCACGGGTCAGTTGTCTTCAAGGTACTGCCCAGTTTCTGATCCAGAGTATCAATTGTTTGGATCGTGGCAGCCACCTCAGTCTGCTGACTCAAGATTCTGTCTTTCAGGTTTTCCTGACGGTGCACCCCATATTCGTGGATGAGTTGCTGATGCTGGATCAAGCGCTCCAGTAGTTGGCGCAGAGCAGCATTGTACTGAATTCCCAGACGTTCTTTTGCCGTAAACTCAATGCTGCCATTAATTTCAGCAATAAGACGATTCAGGACGACCCCAAACGGCACGACCAGGAGGATAAATAAGCTAATAAAAACTCCCTGGGGGGGCAATCGCCTCAGTAGGTTTTTCATGAAGTTGCCTCATTGGATTTCCGGTAGAAATCGATCGCGCTAGCCGTTCTGATCTGTATTCAATCCACATTCAATCCACTCCGCCGGAGAAGTGGTTCACCCCTACGGGTGTGTTGAACCCGATCAAAACGCTGTAGCAGTGATGAGGTAGATGCGGCTCCTGAGTGCGGTAATTACTGATATTCCCATGCCTATTAATTTATCATTCTTTCAAAAATTTTCGGACACTTAGCATCCTATGGAAATGTCCTCTACTTTCACCAACCCTTTATCTTTGCCGACGTGGACGCTGCGAAACCGGAAATTTTCCTGGGGAGAGCGTACTTATTTAATGGGGATTTTGAATGTGACTCCAGACAGCTTTAGCGATGGAGGGCAGTTCAACACGCTGGAGTTGGCTTTAAGGCAAGCGCGATCGCTGGTTGAGTCAGGGGCAGATCTGTTGGATATTGGTGGGCAATCGACCCGGCCCCAGGCAACTGAAATTTCCCTGGATGAGGAGCTGAACCGGGTTATTCCGATTTTGCAAGCGATTCGGCAGGACATTGATATTCCGATTTCGGTCGATACAACACGGGCCGCCGTCGCCCGGGCCGCGATCGCCGCTGGAGCCGACCTGATCAACGATATCTCTGCAGCCACCTACGACTCAGACATGCTACCGACTGCGGCTGAATTGGGTGTTCCGATCATCCTGATGCATATTCGGGGAACCCCGCAGACGATGCAGCAGCTGACCGACTACCAGGACGTGATCGGGGAGATTCTGGAATTTCTCAAACAGCGGATTGAAGCGGCTGTAGATACGGGGGTTGACCACAGCCAGATTGCGATCGATCCCGGGATCGGCTTTGCCAAAACCTACCGCCAAAGCCTGGAGATTCTGCGTCGTCTATCGGAGTTTCGTGCCCTCAACTGCCCGATCCTGGTGGGACCATCCCGCAAAAGCTTCATTGGCCACATTTTGGATCAGCCCGATCCAAAACAACGCATTTGGGGAACAGCGGCGGCCTGTTGTGCCGCGATCGCGGGTTCAACCGACATCCTCCGTGTCCATGATGTTCGCAAAATCCACGATGTTTGCCGTGTTGCGGACGCAATCTGGCGAACAAAATGAATAGCCGTCACTAACATAAACCACGTCCAGCTCGGAATCTATAGCTTTCTCTTCAGAAAAACTCCAGGTCTGGACGTGAACACGGTTCAGTTGCCTAAAAATCCGAGTTTTTGGTCAAAAGGCGTAAGTCCTGCCACATTCGTAAGCGTTCTGACCAAAGCTATATTTCCATCGACCTACTGATTAATTTTCTTTGCTACTTCCCGTGATTCCTTCATTCCGGTCACCTCCAATCAGATCCGTGATGGCTTCTGTCAGCGCTTTGGGATCCATGAAAATAATTTTGGAGTTATCGCTCTTACCCAATTCATAGTTTGCTTCCACATACCGCTGGGTCAGCAGGTAACGCATGACTGCGTTGGCGTTCGGCTGTGCCTGCAAGGCTTTTGAAATGCGCTCAATTGATTCCACTGTTGCTTTTGTTTCTAGAACGGCTGCCTGACGATTGGTTTCTGCGATTCGCTCACCTTCCATTGCTCGCCGTAACTCTTCCGAGACCTTAATTTCCTGCACTTCTACTCGAATCACCTTGACGCCCCACGGCTCAGTCGCTTTATCCAGTTCTTTCAACAATGCCTGGTTGATTTTGCTCTGTGAAGATACAGTTTCCTGCAAGTTCATTTGTCCAACTTGAGCACGCAACGTCGTCAGCACCAAATTTCTCAGCGACTCCTCCAGGTTCTCGATCGAATAATAAGCCTTCTGCACATCCAAAATCTTCCAGAACAGCACCGCATCAACCATAATTGTGAGGCTATCGCGAGTAATCACAGACTGTGGCTCAATCTCCAGAAGCTGCTCACGGGTTGTTTCCACCAGTACGGCGTCTAGCAGCGGTACGACAAAATTTAACCCTGGCTTAAGAGTCCGCTGATACCGTCCCAACCGCTCAACAATTCCCTCAAATCCTTGATTAATGATCTTCACTGACCCAATTGTGTAGCCAATGACGACCAGTGCGGCAACTGCAATAAGCGACTCCATAGGGTATAGGCTCCTGGTTTTTGTTAGGGCGATCGTATTCTCAGTCTAGTCGTTTCTACTCGAAAATCGAGGACAGAATGCAAAGATATGAAATAGTTGGAACCGACAAGGGGACTAGTGGTGTCATTCAGGTTAGATGATTCAATTCAGGTTTGACATTTTCAACCCAGCCCCGACGATGATAAAACGTTAGTAATTCGTGTCCCATACTTTAAGACTTCCGATGATGTTTTATAAGCTTCCTCATGCTTTGATAGGACTTCTAATTACGTTTAGTTCGACCCTGGCAACTAGCACGGTTGCTCATCCTCAAACAAACCAATCCGAAAAGGTTATTTATGCTCCTCCTACGTCTTTCCTCTGCAACATTAAGACTATGAAAAATAGTAGGGGGATCTCCGGAAAGAGCTTTCCAGCCACAATCGCTCGAACTAATGAAGGAGATATTGTGGTCTATTACTGGACGCAGCCATACTACACTGACTCTGGTGAAGATGCCTTAACACGATGCACACGAGTGGCTGGAATATTTGACACCTTTAATCGACGGGAAAATTTAGGTTCGATTAAAACAGGAAAAATGAATGGGAAATCGGTTATCTGTGCTGCCGATAGCTCAAGCGGTCCCTGTAAACGGTTGATTTTTCCGCTGACGCCCAACGAAGATCCGGGTGAGGTGTTACGCGATTTACGGGAGGCATTTAGAGGACTCCCGATCGCGGTTTCTGCATCAGGCTCACAGCGCCCCTTGCCGCTGCAATATGGGCTTCCAGGCAGTAGAAGACTGAGCGCTGCTCGATAAAAACGTTGACTAATCCTCTCCTCACGCGATCGCCGGTGTCCCCAAGGAACTCTCAAACTTTGCCAGCCGAGTCGCTTCGACGTATTGCCCTTTGCCGTAAATCCGAGACAGTTGATTGGTTTGGGTGAGCACCTGTCTAACTTCTAAATTGGAGATCGTGGCCAGGTTGCGATTGTGCAGCAGGGCGATCGCGGCAGCAATCCCGACTCCTTGACCCACGCCAACATTAAATTCAACAATTCGCCCTGCTGCACAAGCATAGCCATCAAATCCAGAGGCAGGGCTGATCACCGCTAGATTGGGAACGCTACGCACGAGGGCATGCTGAATGCCGATGTTAAACAGCGGGGGTGTATGGAAGGTAATGCTGGTAATCCCTTTTTCCCTGGCTTTGAGACCCAATCCCTCAATTCCACCTCGCACATCCAGGTGATAGCCAAACGTGCCCAGGGCTTCGCTGGCTGACACGCCTCCTTCCAGCATGGTGGCACCGCTCAACGGTTCGACAGTGTCCGAAATATTTCCAGCATGACGGATGTACAGTTCTAAGGCGGGTTTAACGGCGGTTGCACCCAGCGATTTGAACCATCGTTCAATGAACTTAAATTCCTCCAGCATTGGCGGCGTCGGTTTCGCTGCTCCTTTGGCCAGGGCTTCGGCTTGCGAACCCGTCGTGAAAAACAGCAAGGCATTCCAGGAAAGCTTGCCATTGGGCAGAATAGCGATGTTTCCCTGGTCGAGAATCGCGCCGCTGTCTTTCAAATACAGGCGTTTACCTCGGAAAGCATGATAGGCGATCGACAACGCCCGGCTATAAACATCAATGTGATCCTGCCCAACATATAGGGTCTTCAAGTGACCCGAACTCGTCAGGAGATCTTTTCTAAACTGTTCAGCCAGTTTGGCATTTGAGCCAGCCGCAATCATCAGAAATCGCTGTGCTTCTGAGTCATTTGGATTGACCAACCGTTTCAGATAGGCAAGTTCTGCATCTTTGAGTTGCTGGATCGAAAGTCCTTCGGTTTCAAAAACGAGCGTGACAGGCAATTCTGATTCTGGTAGTCCAAACGTCTCAAACCCGCGCAGCTTTTTGACTCCGGCGGCTTGCGCCAATTCAGCATTCACTGTCGAGTCAATAAACTGTTTGGCTAGATAGGTTTCTCCCCGCGTTAAGTGGATGCCAGCCAGCTTAGCACCGCTCTTGGTAACCGACTTGATCTCCACCCGACTGATGATGTCTGCACCCACATCGCTGAGCATGAACCGCAAGGCAGCATCGGCTTTGCTAGAGTCAAGTGCAATTTGAGAGACGCCTGCTCGTTGTAAAAATTCTTGATAAATGGCGCACGGATCGCCAAAGGTTGGCAAACTCAAAGATTGACGAATATCAATCGGGATACTGCTGCGATCGAGATAGGCCAGCTTCCCCCGCACCAGATGTCCCCCAATTCCATCCAGGGAATTTCCCTTAAACATCAGCAGCGTTTTGGGGTTCTTGCCAGTCCGACGGCGATACTCTCTAGCCGCAGACACTAAAGCTAAAACACCAGGAACCTCATCTCCGAAACCAATAATGTCGTAAGAACGAGGTGTAGACAGGGTTGTGGATGTCATGGCAGTTATATCCGTCCCACGATGGAAGACACGATCCCAGTGTTGCCATTATGCGCTCTCAGGACTAAGGTGCGTCAACTCTCCAGAAATCTACAGGGTTAATGGCACAAAGGCTGTAGACTGGCGGGTGTTGCAGAGTTCAGGATTGTTGGCATGAGACTCAACCGTCGTCGCTTGTTGGTACTGGGTGGATTAACCGGGCTGGGGGTGTTCAGCCTGGTTAAGGGATGGCTGCATAACGGGGGGGTGGCGTCATCCCCTAAGCTTAATTCTGCCCAGCTTCAGCCTCCGTCACCCCCTGAATCAAGCAACGTTGCTGATGGATCCCAGGCTGTAACTGCAAACCCTCTACTGCGATTTGTCGCGATCGCCGACACAGGAGCCGCAGACGACAACCAATATGCAGTTGCCGACGCTATGACTCGCTATTGCCAACAGCATCCCTATAATTTAGTGCTGTTGGCTGGAGACAACATCTACAACAACGGCGAAATCTGGAAGATTGGAGAGGTGTTTGAACAACCCTACAAGTCCTTGCTAACGCGAGGCGTCACGTTCCGCGCCTGCCTTGGCAATCACGATATTCGGACTGAAAATGGCGATCCTCAAGTCAAATACGCAGGCTTCAACATGCCGCAGCGCTACTACACCTTCCGTGAGAAAACCGTTCAGTTTTTTGCCCTGGATACCAATGTGAATGCGGACTGGAAGGCTCAACTGACCTGGTTGGATCAGGAACTGCGGCGCAGTGATGCTCCCTGGAAAATTGTGTTTGGGCACCATCCCATCTATTCGTCCGGTGCGTATGGCAGCAACCCCGCCTTTATTGACGCCCTGACGCCGCTATTCAAGAAGTACGGCGTTCAGCTTTACATCAACGGACATGAACACAGCTACGAACGCACCCGCCCAATCAACGGCACGACGTACTTGATTACAGGGATTGGCGGTGCCTACTTGCGTCCTGTTGGGCAGTCAGAGTGGACTGACTATTCGGTTTCGCAATATGGATTCACGGTGTTGGAAGTGTATGGCGATCGCATTGACGTGAGGGGAATTGCGACTAACAATCAAGTCTTCGATCGCGGCACCATCCAACTATAAACAAAGAGTGACAGCAGGTTGGTTAGGCGGATCAAGAACCACTCCTTGTCCCAAAACAAATTCACCATAGTCAGCCATTGTGTCCATTCCCAAAAGGTTCAGGGTGATTTCAGCGGCGATCCAAATCGTGACCTTAATAACTCTGGTTCTCCATTTAGCGTTCATCCCCTTCACCCCCTGCAGTTGTTTTAATGTTCCTGTTCCCTCTATCCGTCCAAAACTCAATCCGCTTGCTATAGACCTATACGGTGAACGAGAAGAAATTATGCAGGGGGATATGAATCAGCAGAGTTAATTTTCCTTAGTAGCACGATGTACGACTTTCGACAAATCCTTGTGGGGTGGACATCTTGTCCGCCCAGTCTAAGCAGGCAAGATGCCCGCTCCACGAGAAATCAATGCTTTCCATGATTTAGTTGCATCGCGTTACTAACAATTGCTTAAATTAGATCCTAAGATGTAGTAGAAAACTGTCCGCCTGCCATGAGTAGACCGATGTGTTCAAGGGTGGCGGTTTGAGCGTCCAAAATGTCGAGGAATTGACCTTCGTAGATGACGGCAATGCGATCGCTCATCGCCATCACCTCTTCCAGTTCGGTTGAAATGTAGAGAATCGCCGCTCCCCGTTTGCGTTCTGCCAGTAATGCCCGTTGCACCGCTTCGGTTGCGCCGATGTCCAATCCGCGTGTCGGCTGCATGGCAATAATTAAATCAGGTTGACCGGATAGCTCCCGTGCCAGGACGACCTTCTGTTGATTGCCACCAGAGAGTTGGCTTGCCTTCAACGTGCCGCTCGTTGCTCGAATATCAAATTGCCGAATAGCGCTTTCAGCGTTGGCCGCGATCGCGGGCTGTTGCAGTTGCCAGTGACGACAGAACGGTAACTGCTTAAATGCCTTCAGGATCAGATTACGGGCAATGCTGAACGGCATCACTAAGCCCATCTTTTGGCGATCTTCTGGGATATAGCCGATTTTGGATTGCTGCACTCGCTGTTGCAGGGTCGTATCGGTAATATCTTTGCCCTTCAGCTTAATCGTGCCTTGCATGGCCGGGCGCAATCCGGCGATCGCGTCTGCCAGTTCGCGCTGCCCATTCCCATCCACACCTGCAACTCCCAAAATTTCCCCCGCCCAAAGCTGAAAGGAAACCCCGCGAACAGATGGTAGGGCGCGATCGTCTTGCACTTGTAGCCCATTCACGTCTAGCACAACGGATTCAGCCGCATGAGCGGGCTTGTCTTGCCGAAACGCCACTTCGCGTCCCACCATCAGCTGTGCCAACTCGTGTGCACTGGTATCCTGGGTGGTGGTGGTTGCAACCACTTTGCCGCGACGCAGCACCGTCACGCGATCGCACAGACTGATTACTTCCTCCAGCTTGTGGCTGATGAAAATAATCGTGTGGTGATTGGCAGCCAACTGACGCAGCACCGCAAAAAATCGCTCAATTTCCGGGGGTGTCAGCACAGCCGTTGGCTCATCCAGGATCAGCAGGGTTGCCTTGCGGTACAGTGCCTTCAAAATTTCCACCCGCTGCTGAGTCCCGATTGGCAAATCGCCAACTCTGGCAAACGGATCAACGGTGAGTCCATAGGCTTCGGACATGGCCGCGATCGCGGCTGCCTTTTGCGCCACATTCAACCGCAGCGAAAAATCTGCTCCTAAAATAATGTTTTCAATCACTGAAAGCTGTGGTACCAGCATAAAGTGTTGATGAATCATGCCGATCCCGTGCTGAATTGCCACGCTTGGTGATGTGATCTGCACTGGCTGATTGTTCAAGTAAATCTGCCCAGTCGTGGGCCGATACAGCCCACACAAAATATTCATCAAGGTTGTCTTGCCCGCCCCATTCTCACCCAGCAACGCATGAATTGAACCTGCCTGCACCTGCATCGTGATATCGTCATTGGCAACAAACGAGCCAAAGTGTTTGGTGATTTTTTCGAGACGAAGATAAGGCATGAGATTTCAGATTTTAGCCTTTGACGAACCGGGTTTTGTCCGATTGGAATGGAAGAAACCCAAGGAGATTTGCGATTGGTCAAATTTCATCTATCACGCCAGCGCTGTCCTTGCAAGAAATCTCAAACTGTCGCTTAATCCCGCTATCCTTTCCCTAAAATCCTGCGATCTCATGGCAGGGATGGAGCTTTTTGTCCAAAATCAAGTTGATGACCCTTGGTAGAAAAAACTACCTGCTCTATAAATCTTCAATCTACAATCTACAATCCTATCGCCCAGACTACACCTCCCGTGATTAACAACAGCAGCAAGCCCATTGCACCTGCCAGGGGTTGATTGGCAACTCCAGTCATCCAAACGGGACCGCAATTTCTGGACTGAATCATCTGGGCTGTATCTAAACTGGCAATGCCCCAAATCCATCCGGCATGAAGCCCGATCGCCAATCCCAAGTCACCGCCATTCGCCCACCGAGCCAGCACCAGAACCATCCCCATCAGCCAAAGTCCTGGCAGTTGAGGCACCGTTTCCCGTCCTTCCCAAACTAGATGCAGCAGGGCAAAGATCAGGCTAGAGAATCCAGCCGCGATCCAAAGCGGATACTCGTCCTGAAGTTGATTGAGGAGAAAGCCTCGAAAAACAAGCTCCTCGGTGACGCTGACCCAGAGTCCCAACAGCAGGGTGGGAAACAGCGCTGTTTTGAATTGAGCCAGATGCTCCTGTTGCCAGGTTATCCACCCAAATACCTGCTGCAAGCCAAACAGGGCAGCTATCCCAACAACTCCTAAGCTGATCCCAAGTGCCGTGAACGCTAATAGCATCCAATTCCAGGCAAGCCCATAATCAGAAAAGGGACGGTGTTCAAGGTATGCAGCCCCCCATAGAATGAGCGGCGCGATCGCATACAGCGAGGCGACGAGCGGCAGTTTCTGCTCAACAGTCAGCGGTTTCAGCGGTCGCCACTGGAGCGTGATTGCCAGGGGAATCGCGATTGGCAGCCAAACCGCAACCCAGGCCGCAAAAACCGCTGCTACTTTTACACCAGCAGACGCTTGAGCAAATTGATCAACCATGACGTTGATTTGAGCAGCGAAGACCACAGAGATCAAGAGTTAGAAGAGCGCGATCGCCTACACCATCCTCCATGCATAACCCTCATGCCACAAGCTAGACAACTTTTAAAGCAGCGGTGACTCTGAAGATTGAGAGCAAGATTGCTGCTGGGCTAGTGCAAGAAGTCAGAAGTACGAAGTCAGAAACGATTACGGGATCAGCTCTTTACTGACTTTTAACTGGCTGGTTATTTCTCCCTGGTGTACTAGTTCTTTTTAGGATATACGGATTCAACTCATCTTGATGATCAACCCATCTAACCAGAAGGGTAAATTCAAGCAATCAGTTCTACTCTTTTGCGCGATAAGAACCATTCCTATCGCTTTCCTCACCTTCTAATTGAATTAGGCGGATGTGTTTGTATCCAAGCTTAATCTCAAATTCATCACCAGGTTTCAATCCCATTGCCTGGGTATAAGCTGCACCAATCACAATTTGACCATTTTTGTGAACACTAACACGGTAGGTTGGTTCGCGTCCACGACCATCTTTTGAACCCTCCGGACTGAGAGGAATTCCCCTTGCAACTAATAATGCATCATAGAAATCCGTCAGATTAACCCGAGTCTGGTTATTCTTGGTTATGGTGTAATATCCACAGCGTTTAGCTGTTTCTCGACGCGGCAAGTGTGAGAGTTCTTTTACTTTTTGAAGTAGCGCTTTTCCTGTCAAGGGAGTTGGGGTTTCTGCCATTCTTCTCAACTATCCTGAAGACTTCAGGGCGACAAATAGAACTTTAAGAGGTTGTATCCAGCACTGTAGCAATCCTAAGCGGGTCATGAACCTGTGAGATAGTTATGCTTCGATAGCCTATAAGGCAGATAGAACGCTTACCCATCTCTGGCTTTATGAAACACACAGGAGTACTATAGTCATTTCCGAAAGATGGATCTCAACTTAGATTTGATCAAGTTCCAAGACTATTTTTCGGAGCTGCGTACTATAAAAAATATATCCTTAGATCCCTACATCTTGGCAATAAGAGTAGCCTATTTTAGGCGTAAATATTTTTAATTCGTCTTTGTAATTTAACAACAAACGTAAATCCCTTACCTGGGCACTAGTCCTGTTGATGGGTTGAAGTACAGATTTTCTGAGTAATGTAGTTGTCCAGAGAACATAGGAATTACGTTCAACCAAATCATGTTAGATAATTAAAACAAATACAAAACTAGAGATAAGCGCAAATCGCGAGTTAAAGATTACATATCCTTCTGATCAGCAACATCCCGACTTAGATTGTTATAGTTGAGGCACCATTCAGCTTTAAGAGATCTGTTTTGGCATGCAAGTTATTTTCAAAATCGTTCGCCAAAATCTAGGTAATTCTCCTACAATCCAGGATTACACCTTGGAGGCAGAACCTGGCCATACAATTTTGGATTGTTTAAACCGAATTAAGTGGGAGCAGGATGGTACGCTGGCATTTCGGAAAAATTGCCGAAATACGATTTGTGGCAGTTGTGCGATGCGGATTAATGGGCGCTCTGCGATCGCCTGCAAGGAAAATGTTGGCAGCGAAGTCGCTCGATTCAATCAAGGTGTTTCAGGACGTGGGAATGACTCCCCATCTCCCGACCCTCATCCCTGCGAAATTCCGGTCATTACCATAGCACCGATGGGGAATATGCCAGTGGTTAAAGACCTGATTGTGGATATGGAAAGCTTTTGGATGCACCTGAAAGCGGTTGATCCCTACGTCAGTACAGCCGCTCGGCAGGTTCCCGAACGAGAGTTTTTGCAGACCCCAGAAGAGCGATCGCGGCTGAACCAATCCGGCAACTGTATTCTGTGCGGGGCGTGCTATTCCGAATGCAATGCCCGTGAGGTTAATCCTGATTTCGTCGGTCCCCATGCATTGGCAAAAGCCTATCGGATGGTGGCCGACTCCCGCGACCAGCAAACAGCAGCCCGGTTAGAGCAGTACAACCAAGGAACGGCCGGAGTTTGGGGCTGCACCCGCTGCTATTTCTGCAACTCCGTTTGTCCAATGGGAGTGGCACCCATGGAACAGATTAGCAAAATCAAGTCTGTCATCCTGGACGGCAAGGACGATCAAGCCAGCCGTTCCATTCGCCACCGCAAGACATTGATTGAACTGGTCAAGCAGGGCGGCTGGATTGACGAGCGTCAGTTTGGTCTAAGAGTGGTCGGCAATTCCTGCCGGGATCTGCGTGGATTAGTCAGCCTTGCCCCCCTCGGATTGCGAATGATGGTTCGCAGGAAATTCCCCATGAGCTTTGAATCGTCAGACGGAACGGCAACGGTGCGATCGCTGATCGAATCCGTCAAACATCTAGACAATCCTCAGCAGTTTGAAACCGCGTCTGAAACTCCTGAACCCGTGGGGGGGTGATGGGATTTTAGACTGGCGATTTTGGATTTTAGATTGGCGATTTTAGATTGAACCTCCTCAATGCTGGAGGAGTATTTACTCCCGTTGGGACAAATCTACATCTACAATCTGCAATCTACAATCTCTTAATTGGCTGCCCAAAGCGGTTGTAAATTAAAATGTCCCATTGACCGTTAGCACCCGATTCAAAGGCGATCGCATTGCCGTCTGCGCTGATGGTTGGATTACGAACTTGGGCCTTTAAGTTTTCAGTAATGTTGCGCAACTGGCGAGTATCGCGATCGTACAGATAGACTCCGGATCGCCCTTCGCGACTTCCGGCAAACACAATGTAGCGTCCGTTTTCTGAAATAGCTGGATTGGACTCAATGGTGTCGATCGCGTTCAGTCCAGGTAGATCGATCAGACTACGAGCCACTGTGTCGTACAGATAAATATCCTGGCTGCCTCTGCGATCGGATGCAAACACGATGAAGCGACCCGCGATCGCAGGCGTCACATCGGCAAACGGACTATTTAGACTTCGCCCTGCCGAATCGAACGGAAAGTTGATTAACCGAGATCCCGTACAACTACTCAGCAGTCCAGCCAGAATGAGTATTACAAAGCGAAGAGGGTTCACAGGTCAGTTATTGGCGAGAGGCAAAGGGTGGGAGAAGTAGAGGGATGAAGAGATGGAGGGATGAAGGGATGAAGGGCAGTCAATCAGGATTACCACCTGTAAATTTTCTGGTAATGGGCGATCGCTGTAGGGGCAGGTTTGGTAGACAATCTGGTGATCTTAGCGAGACCTGTGGCAAAACCTGCCCCTACGCCACTAATGATCGTTAGATAGAAAATCATTCAATCTAAAATCTATAATCCACAATCTACAATTCTTATGGTGGTGAAGCATTTGGAATCGGACGCGATCGCTGGAAATCTGGAATGTCCAATTCAACGTTTGCGCCGCGATCAAGCACCTCAATATCCCACTGTCCACGAGCACCCGTTTCAAACACGATGTAGCGTCCGTCCGGGCTAATTTTTGGGTTGCGGAACCAGCCCCGGTAGCCCATTGTTAAAATTTGCGCTCGTTGGGTTGCCCGATCGTACAGTTCAATTTCCGGTCGGGCACTGTCGCTAGCGATATAGGCAATGTAACGTCCGGTATAGCTAAGGCTGGGAGATTCTGCGATCGCATCGCGTCGATTCAGGCGAGGCAGATAGACATAGCGCCGCTCTTTCAGGTCATAGATGAAAATGCTGCGTGTCCCCTCTCGATTGGACACAAACGCCAGAAAACGGCCATTACCGCTTAGGGCAGGCTGTTCATCGTTGTTGCGACTGTCCAGTTCGACGGAAGCCGTTGGAATGGGGGCTTGATCGCACGCGGTAATTACATGGGTGATTAGTATGCTGGCGAAGCAACCCAGCCAACGCAGCAGAGTTCTTCTTTGGATGACTCGGTTCACCGTTCAGCCTACTCATCTCCCCAGTTATCTGACTCCTCGTCATTATTAACAGGACGATAGTCTACATATTCAGAGGGAGGGACTCTGGATTCTTCACTGCGATCGCGACTGCGAGGAGAGTCTTCAGGAGGACGAGGACGGCGCGGGTTTGAGCTAGGAGACTGATTTCCAGCGCGAGGAGGAGCACTGCTGCGGTTACGAGTTGACTTGGATCCGCGCATCTCTTCGTCATCGAAAAAGGAATCTTGAGAACCAACCCGATCATCACTGGGACGAGGACGACGACGAGGGCGCTGATCCCCAGCACCATAGCGATCGTCGCTGACACTGGTACGCCCAGCAGAGCGACGCCGTTCCCCCTCATCGTATTCATCTCGATAATCATCTCGGCTAGAGCGAGTATCTCGAGTTCCACGAATCCGCCGCGTTGTCAAACGCTCCTCCAGTGACCCCAACTCATCGAGTTCAGCCTGATAAGAACGACTAACCGGGCGCTCATCATCCACAATGGGTGTGCTGCGTCTAGCTTGTTCGGTCGCAGCACTCCGCAAGCGGATACTTTCAACCGCAAAGAAAATTGCAGAACCCGTTAACAGAAATTGTCCAAACTGGAGAATCGGGTCTTGTCGCCATCCCTGGAAGAAGAGGATGCCACCGCATAGTAATGCCACAGCCGCGAAGAAGATATCGTGGTCACGAGCAAGTTTCGGACGCACAGAGCGCAGAAAATACAGAGCTAGCCCTGCGGCTGCCAACGCGATGCCAACAAAACTGCTCCAACCTAGTCCGACGTTTACCATCGCATACCTCTCCTAAGTACATCCTATGTTAACGAGTTATGCTTAAAATCTCCAGCGTTTCAAGAGCCTGTCAGATTCACCAGAAACCGCTCAGACCAGTCATCACCATAACGCTAAAAGCTGGTCAAAACCACTTCACGCTATTCGGATGTCCATCAGCGTAAAAGCATCAGTATACAAAATACAAAGACAGCCTCAGGAGAATATGAACTAGAGCAGACGTGCTCGTTACTCACCCACCCAAGGCTGTAATAAAAAGTTCAGCTTATCAAGGAAATCCCTTAAATGAACACTACTGGCTCACTAAGGCAATTCCCAGGAAAGAAATTACCAAAAATCTTGTTAGGGACGAACGGCTGTTCGTCCCTACAGGGGTAGAATCTTTCGCAGAAATCTCCTAAGAACGTTGAATTTTATCCTTTTGGCTAATGAAAACCAGTCCTACTACGATCGGAACAACGACGATGACGGACCCCAAGACCAGGCTGAATAAGAAGTTTGCTAATGATGGAGTCATGAATCCTTCGCCTCTCTAAACAACTGTTTATGCTCATAATTGTAATGGTCTGTCACACACTTGAGAAGCGGGTCTAACAACAGATTTTTTGACGCGAAAGATCTGTCAGCGCAGAGTTGAATCGCGTTAGGATAATTCTGAAATTCTGTTTACATCACTTAAAATTGCTACAGTCCACCATGAACTCTGTCGAGATTGTTTCCTGGATTTTGGGCCCCCTGCTGGCCATAATGACCCTGCTATTTATTTTCCGTATCGTGCTGACCTGGTATCCCCAAGTTGAACTGTCCCGGTTCCCCTTTAATCTGATTGCGCTGCCGACTGAACCTTTTCTGACACCGTCTCGAAAAATCGTGCCGCCGCTTGGTGGGGTGGACATTACTCCAATCATTTGGGTCGGCATCTTTAGCTTGCTACGCGAAATTCTGCTGGGACAGCAGGGAATTTTAGCGATGATGACGCATGTAAGTTGAGTGGAAGGATGAAGGCTAAAAGCTGAAAAATCAAGGATGAAGGATGAAGTTGAAAGCCACATTTTTTATCCTTATATTTTTGAGCCTTTATCCTTTCATCTTTCATCCTTTCCTCGCTAGCATCATTTGCTCTACAAAGTTGGTATATATCTCTCCTTGCTGGAACTCCGGAGTTTCCAGAATGCGCTGATGAAATCCAATCGTGGTGGGAAGTCCGGTGACGGCACACTCGCGCAAAGCACGGCGCATGCGGCGAATGGCAGAGGGGCGATCGTGTCCCCAGACAATCAGCTTACCAATCAGCGAATCGTAGTAGGGAGGAATTTCGTAGTCGGTATAGACATGGGAATCCATCCGCACACCGGGTCCACTGGGTGGGAGGTAGCCGCTGATGCGACCAGGATGGGGACGAAAGTTCTGATCGGGGTCTTCTGCATTAATTCGGCATTCGATCGCGTGTCCTCGTAACACCACATCATTCTGGATCAGGCTCAGTCGTTCTCCCTGAGCAATCCGGATCTGCTCTGCGATCAAGTCCAGCCCAGTGATCATCTCAGTAACTGGGTGTTCCACCTGAATTCGGGTATTCATCTCCATGAAGTAGAAGTCGCCGAACTGATCCAGCAGGAATTCCACCGTACCGGCTCCCACATAGCTAGTCGATTTGGCCGCTAAGACGGCCGCTTTGCCCATCTTGTCCCGGAGTTCCGGTGTAAGCACAGAGCTGGGCGCTTCTTCGAGCAGCTTTTGATGGCGACGCTGAATGGAACATTCCCGCTCGCCCAGGTGAATCACATTCCCGTAGCTGTCTGCCAGGATTTGGAATTCAATGTGGCGAGGTTTTTGGACAAATTTCTCTAAATAGACACCAGGATTGCCAAAAGCTGCCTCTGCTTCTCCTTGAGCGGCTGCAAACAATGAACCCAATTCGCTGTCGTCTTTCACCAGTCGCATTCCTCGCCCGCCCCCGCCCGCTGTGGCTTTGATCAAGACTGGATAGCCAATTTTGTGGGCGATCGCGTGAGCCTCTCGTTCATCCATCACCAACCCATCACTGCCCGGAACTGTCGGCACGCCAACGCTCTGCATCATCTTCTTGGCTGTTGACTTGTCACCCATGGACAGAATTGCCTCTGGTGAGGGACCAATGAAGGCAATTTGGTGATCAGCACAAATTTCAGCGAAGCGGGCATTCTCTGCCAGAAACCCGTAGCCTGGATGAATCGCGGTGGCGTTTCGGGTCAGGGCAGCGGCGATGATATTGGGAATATTCAAATAACTTTTGCTGCTGGGCGGCTCGCCAATACAAACCGCCTCATCGGCCAACTGCACATGCAGCGAATGACGGTCAATAGTGGAGTGAACAGCAACGGTTGCAATTCCTAATTCCTCACAGGTGCGGAGAATCCGCAGAGCAATCTCCCCGCGATTAGCAATCAAAATCTTTGAAAACTGCATCTTCTATAAATTGGTTCCGTAATCAGTAGAATAGACGGTTCTGGAGACATGCTGAAAGGGGCTGGTGAAAGAAAGGCAGGGGTAAGGGGTGGAGGGGTGAAGGGGTAAAGGGTGAAGGGATGAAGGGTGAAGGGTATTACTCTCTACCCTCTACTCTTCATCTCTTCATCCCTTAGCACATCGCACTCGCAACCATTGCGCAGGTGATACATGATAGGTGCAGCTAGCCCTGCCCACAGGGGCGTGTTGATATTGGCAGCACGCAGTCCGTCGGCTGTCCAGGAGTTGCAAGTTTTTATGGCAGAGTAGTAGCCGTGTGCCGCGTAGAAGCCGCTTTGTTGATCTTGTCCACTCCCGATCCGTTGCTTGTGGCCCTGCTTATCTGCTTGAAAGGAGGTGTCAATGAAATTCATCAATGCCAGATAGTCGGTTTTGCTTAACCGGATGCACTTTAGTGTTTCGTTGGGAAAGTGGGGAACCGATGAGTGTCCTTTGACGAACATGGCAGAAGCATTTTGCCAAAAGAAGAGGGAGCGGAGCGCGTTAGTGGGGCTGACTTGATCCCAAGAAGGAGTTTCCATGTAGAAGATACGATCGCCCCAGCCAAACTGGAGGTAGCGATAGTCTTTGCTAGAGGAACCGGCAATGCCATCTAGATTAAGATGGTCTCCCCAGTCATAAACAGATGTTTCGACTGGCACAAAGAAGTTGGTGTGGAATTCGTCACCCGATACGTAGACGGTAAACTCACAGGGTTCGGTTTGGGAAAAGCTCCATTTACGAGGCGTCAGAGCTGCGATCGCCAACAGCGCAACCCCCGCCACTAATCCCAAAACAGGATATCCCACAACTCTCCTTAAAACAATTTTACATCTCATTCTTTTGTCACACTTCTGTCGCTAACCTACCATTACAGGAGTTCCCTAGCCCCTAGCCCCTAACTCCCCTGAGAAGTCGTACCATTAAGCTACCCTTGCTGCATAGGAGATTACGGCAGACACCCATCTATGCTGAACCCCTGGTTACTTTTGGGAACGATCGCCTTTGCGGCTAGCTTTGGCATGAGTTTGTTGATGACGCGCGATATCGGCGGATCGCTGGTTGCAGGTTCAATAACAACGCGATCGCGTGGGTAACTGCTGCTGCCGTCAACGGGTATCACAACCGCTCTGCCAACAGCCGAGTTGCCAACCTCAAGAGCCAAATTCGCTCCCTGCAACGACAACGGGCAGAAGAGTATCAAGCCGTTTTGGAGATGTTTGACGAGAAAAACCGGGTTGCCCTGGCGCTGAACTCCATGCAAACCCAGCTCCGACACCTGCAACTGCCTGGTTCAGCCCTGCCCTCCCCCAATGCTTTAAGTTGGGATCTGTCATCCGCTGAAATCAGTCAACCCACGATTGATGTGACGCCCTCCGAGTTCTCAGCATCGCCACAAACGCTGAGTGCTCATGAGACTAGCTTGAACCAGTTTTAGCCGAGCGGCCGCCACTAAGCAGAAGATTACCGCCAGTCTCAACCATCTTGAATCCGAACTAAGCCAGTTGAATGCCCAAATCTCAGACCATCGCCACATCCGAGATCAGCTTGCTCAAGAAATCCAAACGTTGAGCCAGCAGAAACAGCAGCAGGTGGCAACGGCTAAAAACCTGCGCTCCGAGGTGGAAGAGTTGGAGCACTACCGGGGTGAACTGGATCAGTACATGACCTATGTAGAAGCGAAAAAGCAGGAGCTGGAAACCGGGTCTAATCCACTTCAGAAAGCACTGAAGCAACTTCAGGAGCAGGTCAGTGCCTTGCAAAAGGAATTGCAGCAACTGGAAACCCAGGTTACCGTTCGCCGAAGCGAGAAGGAGAAGTTGAACCGAGAAATCGCTGGACTTAAACAGCAACAGGATCAGCGCAAACGGCCACACGAAGACCTGCAGACGTTGGAGCATCAGGTCAGCGATCGCAAACAGGAAAAAGCAACTCTGGAACGACAGATTGTTCAACTGCAAGCTCAAACAACGGCGCTACGGAATCAATCGGCTCCATCTGGAGCTACTCAAGCAAGTTTGCCCACGCTGAACCGTCCATCGAACTCACCCGCGAAAAGCGTCAGTTCGGCAGACAAATCTCGTGCTGCTGTGTCAAAAGTGCCACAGGCGTCTACGGCAACGCGGAGTTCAGCCCGTCCTGATCCGGGCAGTCCAAACGGCAAATCTGCGGCTGCCGTCAATCAGCCTCAGCAAGACGTTGCCAACTCTCAGCCGTCTCCGGTCGCTCACACTGACAGTTCTGAATTCTCCCAAGAGCTTTCTGAATTGTGGACAGACTTTATGGTTCAGCTTCCAGAGTATGAGTTTCAAACTCTCAAGGCGATCGCGCACGAATCCAATCCGGCCCAAGTTGTCAGTAAGATTGCTAAAGACAGCCTGACAACTCCCGAAGAACTGATTCACTCCATCAACCAACGCGCCCAGGAGACTCTTGGTGAACGGGTGATCAAGCCCAGGTCAGGGTTTTCGCCACCCGCGATCGTCCGTGAACACCTGAGAACAATTAAAAAGCTGATTGAGACCTACGAGTATTTGACAGAGTAGGAAACGACTCCTCGCCTTCCCCTCCCTGGACTGTTCAACTTCCGCACTCCGCACCCTGAACTCCCGACTCTTTTGACAATGACGCTTCACCTTCCCTTCTCTCGCCTGTTTAACTCCTCCCGTCGTCCGAGTTTATCGGTGCGGCTGACTCAAGTCGGATTAGTGATCACGGTCTTTTTCGTTGCGCTAGCGGTGCTGGCTCCGTTGATGCAGGGAGTGGGGTGGCTCCAAGATCCAGTCGAGTTTTTGGACAATCCCCCCCAGGAACCACCGTCGTGGCACCACTGGTTTGGCACCACTCGCCTCGGCTACGATGTCTTTTCGCGCACGGTATTTGGGAGCCAGGCAGCCTGGCAGGTGGTGATTTTGGCGACGCTGTTGAGTGTGGGAATTGGGGTGCCGCTCGGAATGGTGAGTGGGTATCTAGGTGGCAGGCTGGATCGGGTGCTGGTGTTTTTGATGGATGCGGTTTACACCCTGCCAACCCTGTTAATCGCCGTGACCTTAGCGTTTGTATTGGGACGGGGGGTGCTGAATGCCGCGATCGCCCTCAGCATTGCCTACATTCCCCAGTACTATCGGCTGGTACGTAACCAAACGGTGAGCGTTAAAACAGAGCTGTTTGTGGAAGCCGCTCAAGCAATGGGGGCCTCCACATGGCGAGTCTTGACCCGCTACCTGTTTCTTAACGTAGTCCAGAGTGTGCCGGTTTTGCTGACCCTCAACATTGCGGATGCCATTCTGATTTTGGGCGGTCTAGGGTTTCTGGGTTTAGGGTTGCCGGAAGAGACACCCGAATGGGGTCACGATCTCAAGCAGGCACTGGACGGACTTTCTACAGGCGGTATCTGGTGGACAACCCTGTTTCCCGGTTTAGCAATGACCTTGATGGTGACGGGATTATCCTTACTGGGCGAGGGATTGAGCGAGTTGATGCGCCCGATCGCGCAAAACGATCAGGGATGACTGTCAATCCAGTTCAGAGGCACCTCTGATTTGCTTCACTTTCCGCTTCAGATCTTGAAAATAGTCAGTCTGAGTAATCTGAGAAACTTGCTGCACCCGTCTGGTCTGATCAATTTCAATCTTGAGTTCTTCTACCTGCTGTCTCAACTGTTCTTCTCGACGTTTCACTTGCTCGACCATGCGTTGAAACACACGAGCCAGTTGCCCCAGTTCGTCATCACGCGAGATAACCGTATTTAACATCTGGGACTGAAAGGTTCCATCTTCAACCGCTGCTGCTGCCGCCGTTACACAAAATACCTGCTGGAGATACTCATTCATCTCCTCGTTTTTTTCATGCAGTTCGATCTCAATGCGGGTTGAATGCTCGGTTGTATTTTCCAGCAATATCTCTAGATCCGCGTTTTCTTGTCTCAAGTGTTCGATTTCTTGATTCAGCACCTCTACATCGACTGATGGCTGGTCAGGCGACGTAATTTTCTGAAACACTTCTTTCTTCTGGCTTTCCCAGATGTAACAATCTTGAGACATAACTTAAAACTTTTATTGCGAATCTAATTATTTAGCTGCAAATATTAACTGCGTTGGAGATAACCGTCATGATCTGATCATACTAAGCATTTGGTTTCTCTATCTTTAAAGCGGAATACCATCATGGGCTAGCGCCCAAATCATCAAGCCTGGTTTCCCTGTTTATTTAGGAGCGAAGCATCCAGTCGCAAAGCCTTTGCGAGAAGCATCTTTATAAGTGGGCACAAAAACAACTTCATATAACGTTGCAAGAGATTAGCCGGAAAGGGCGATCGATCCGCAGAGTTTCACTATAATGCACCCGATCAGTGCCAATAATTTTCGGGCTGTCTATCACCCGGTTCATTTGGTTCCCCGAGAGACGATCGCATCCCATGAACTTCATCTCCATTACCTACGTTCTGTTCCTGCTCAGTATCATCATCTTCTACTGGTCGGTGGAGCAACAGCGGCGCAGAATGTGGATTCTGCTAGTCGCCAGCCTGGTGTTCTACGCCTCGTTCCAGGTGCAATACATCCCGCTCTTGCTGGCAGGAACGTGGATTAACTTCTGCATCGGACAGGCACTTTCAACTCCCCCAGATTGGCGGATTGAGAACTGGCAGTTTGCTCAACAGGACTGGAATCGGCGACGGCTGAAGCTGCTCTGGTTTGGCATTGCGCTCAACATCTTGCTCCTGTTTGGCTTCAAGTACGTTCCATTTACGTTAACTACAATCGGCGAAATAGCGGGTTGGTCTGAGGCTCAGGGAATTGCTCAGTGGACCAGCAGCAACCTGATTGCTCCACTCGGACTCAGCTTCTTCTGCTTCGAGTGCATTTCCTACCTGGTGGATGTCTATCGAGGCGCACCTGCTGCGCAACAGTTGCTCAAGTTCTCAACCTACAAATTGTTCTTTGCCAAGCTGTTATCGGGTCCCATCACTCGCTACCACGCCATGATGGGTCAAATGCAGCATCAAACTCGTCCTAGCGTCGATCGGGTTGCCGAAGGGCTGTGGTTGATTGCCTGTGGTGCAATCAAGAAAGGCTTGCTGGCAGACAATATCGGTATTCTGGTCGATTTGAGCTTCCAAAATCTGCAGCGGGCAGGCAGTGTGGATCTGTGGCTGGCAACCTTTGCCTACGGATTGCAGCTTTACCTGGACTTCAGTGGCTATGTGGACATGGCGCGAGGGACAGCCGTGCTGCTGGGCTTCAATCTGCCGCAAAACTTCAACTTTCCCTACTTCACCACCAGCATTGCGGATTTTTGGCGACGCTGGCACATCACACTGGGAGACTGGCTGCGCAACTACCTATATTTTCCGTTGGGAGGCTCTCGCCAGGGGTTGTTCCGTACCTGCTTCAATTTGCTACTGGTGATGGCGATCGCGGGATTCTGGCACGGTGCGCCTGGGGATTTGTCGTTTGGGGCGGACTGCATGGTGTTGCATTAGTGATTCATCGGATTACAGACGCCATTTCCAACCGCAGCGAAACACTGAAGCGCTTCTGGCATCGGCCAACAGGTGTGGCCAGCGCCTGGTTGCTGACTCAGTTGACCGTGTTTGGTGCCTGGATTTTCTTCCGTCTGCCCAACCTGAAAGATTCCTGGCTCGTCGTGCAGCGGCTCTTCGGACATCCCGCCGATGCCCAATTTGCTCAAAAGGTTTACCTGGAAGCGATCGGGCTGCAACCGCTGCAAATTACCCTGCTCTTGTTTTTGCTAGTCGCTGTCATGGGCGTTGCCTACAGCTTCGAGCGCTTACTGAAACTCCAGCTCAACTGGAACGTCAAGCTGATGCTAGTTCCCGCTTGCCTGTTTGCCGTCTGGCTTTTTGCTCCCCAAGGTGGACTGCCCTATATCTACTTTGATTTCTAAACCTTGGAGTGTGCTTAGGGACTTGCAAATAAATAAAGTACCCATATCCCAGTCTTTAGGGACGAATGGCCGTCCGTCCCTACCACGCCACTGGGATGTTATTTTCGTTGCAAGTCCCTTAAAAGCTCTCTCATCAAACTTGGGATTGCCTCAACATATTGAGTTCGAGTGACTGCATCCATGTTTAATAGAACTGGTAGCCATCGTAAAGCAGCAGGAATTGATGACAGTTGCTGGGCTAGATCAAATGCGGCTTCTAATCGCTCCTTCGTCTCATATTTAACCCATGTTTCCAGGTAACATGCTGTGAGCCGTTCAAACCAGAATGAATGGCTTTCCAATTCAAATCGCTGGTCTAAATTGCCATAAACTCTGTGTAAACTGAAGAAGGGATGAGAAATGCTGCTATCGCCCCAGTCAAAGAATCTGTAGCATCCATCAAGGATAAAGATATTGCCATCATGCAAGTCACCATGATCAATTGTTTCTAGCACACCAAACGCTGATAATTTTTCACACAACCTTGCAACACCATCAGCGCTATTTTGCAATTGCTGATATTCAGCTAAATTAAGTCCACTGGGATCATTTAAACCTAATATTTCGACATTTTCTAGGAGTTCTTGGAACGCGGCAGGTAACACGGCTAGACGGCGATCGCATACACCCAGTTCCAGCAGTTCATCCACATGCAGCGCAGCCTCCTGCTGTAATTTTGCATAGGTTGGTAAAAGAGTTTCCCAGTGTTGAATATCATCAATCCTGGTTAGATTTTCTCGCAACCTTGCTCCTCCATCCATCATCATCAGCCATCCCTGCTGTCTATCAGCGGCTAGAATTTGCGGTACACAATCGGGATACCGATCAGACAGAGTTTGAGTGAGCGCGGCTTCATAAGCGAGATCGGAAATAACTGCTTTGAAATAAATATCACCTGCACTCGTTGGGACACGCAATATGGTTGACCAGTGACGAATATGCGGCTGTGCGATCGCCCCCTGACGTTCAATGCCGTGCTGATCCAACTTATCATCGATCCAACGATGGGCTTGCTCAAGCCAGGATGGCTGTATCCAAAGCATTCTGGAAGGATGGGGCTTATTCATTTGCATCTGTGCATCATAATCCTCCTCCCTAAATTAACCAATAGGATGTATTGATTATCAGGACTAAACCGTTATAGTTTATGGTTCAGAACAGGGTGGTTGGGGGAAGAATGCACGATGGAACTGGTAACGACCCTCAAAAGTCAGACGGTGCGCACGAGAATTCGAGATGTCGGAATTAACCCAAACCATTGGTATGCAGTGAGTTGGGCAACGGACCTGAAGGTGGGGCAGGTGATGCCTGTGAAAATTTGGGAGTGGGCGATCGCCGTCTACCGGGACATAAACGGTCAACTTCATGCCCTGGAAGATAGTTGCCCACGCCGAGGGGTGGCGTTGCACAAGGGCAAAGTCAAAGGTGCCAATTTAGCGTGTCGGTATCATGGCTGGGAGTTTGATAGCCGTGGGCAGTGTGTGAAAATCCCCTATCTACCACCAACCCAAAAGTTACCCTGTGCGCAGACTCGCAGCTTTCCAATTCAAGAGCTGCATGGGCTAATTTGGGTATTTCCAGGCGATTCCAGTTTGGCAGAAGCAAGCCAACCCCCATAGATTCCAGAGCTTTCCCAACCGGGTTGGTTGATGGTTCCAATCACGGGACACTTTCAGGCACACTTCTCGATCTGCAACGAGAACACAATGGACGTGTTTCATGGCGTGTTGCACGAAGATCTGCAGGGTTGGTTTGACCCGGTTTTAATTAGTCTGCAGGAGACTGATACATTGGTTTGTGCGGAGTACCAGATATCCTACAGAGGGCGGATGGCGCAGTTTTTGGGGTTGAGCGATCGCGCCGACCAAACCACGACCCTACCAATCACCATTGAATATTGCTACCCGCACTATCGCAGCCATCTCCAGGGAATTTCAGCTCTCTACCTGATGCGGCTTCCCGTTGGCCCAACGGAGAGTCGATCGTTTGCCATGTTTTTCTTCAAAGTCCGTCTACCCAAATGGTCGCTACGGTGGCTGCAACCCCTACTGAACAGTGTCCTGAGACGATTTTTCCTGCTCAAATTCATTGCGCAAGACCGAGAGATGATGGAGAGTGAACAGCAAACCCACCTAACCCATCCAGAACAGCTCTATGTGGAGATTAACCCTGCTATTATTGCGGTGCAACGCTTAACTGTTCGACAGTATGAGCACTTTGTGCAGCGATCGTCCGGTGAACTTCCAGCCAATAGGCGCAAAGAGATACTGGGTATCGTCTCGTCAGAGTGATGCGATAACTTTTGAATAAGGGACTTGCAAGAAAATAAGATGCCTGTGAATCGAGTTTCGACTGCGCTCAACTCTCAACGGCTGCGGGTTGAGCATAGTCGAAGCCCGGCTATTTGGGAACATTATTAACTTGCAGTTCCCTAAGTGACTCTGCCTAGAAGTAATTGACATTGGAACCTATACTGTTTTGCTAGAGGCGATAGGCTATCTGGACAATGTGGCTTGAGCTAGCATCCGACGAACATCATCTTGCCTTTGCTGAATGGGCCCAACATAATCGCCTGGAGGAGCAAACCTGCCGTCCGATCGCGAATGGCAAGAGGATTCCTCCGAGTCATGAAGTAATTACGCTTGTATTTCTCGTTGCTGGAATTGATGAACCTGTAGGTCGTTTCAGATACTTTGACATCAACCCACGTAATCGCTCGGCTGAATTTGGATATACTATCAATCCTCAATTTAGACATCAGGGCATGGGCACAAGAATGCTGAATCTAGCCGTTACGCATGTGTTTTCAAACACGAATTTGAATAAGCTGTACTGTCAAACTGCCGCATTCAATACTCCATCTATTAAACTACTTGAAAAACTCAGTTTTCATCGGGATGGCGTATTACGAGAACACCATGAGCTAGATGGCAAACTATGGGATGATTGTATTTATAGTATTCTGCGCCGTGAGTGGAAAATAACAGATCGCTGATCTCGTAGGGTGGGTTGACAAAGGAAACCCACCAAATGCTTACCCGATTACTCCCTCTACGTCAGAGATTGCCAATTAACACTTACGTGCTGCGCACCGGTAGCCTCCGGACTCCTTTCAATGCTATTAAACCGGCAACAATAGACCCTGTATCTTTTAGGCTGTAACGACATTTTGTAACTACAATTGGTTATTGTACCGGTCGTTCAGGTATGGAATACGAATGGGATGAAGCAAAGCGCTTTGCCAATCTTCGTAAACACGGGGTCGATTTTACCGATGTCCCAGCCGTATTTGATGGTGATATTGTGACCATCGAGGACGATCGCTACAGCTATGGGGAGCAGCGTTTTGTCACCTTTGGTTTGTTGCAAGGGCGAGTGATTGCTGTTGTCCATACAGAGCGTGAGGATTGTACCCGCATTATTTCTGCAAGAAAAGCGACGAACTATGAACAACGAATCTACTTCGAGCAACTCTCAAACTGATTGGCAACGACTAGATGCAATGACGGATGAAGATATTGACTTATCTGATTGTCCGGAAATTACACCGGAAATGTTTGCGAAAGCAGTGGTGCGGCGTGGTTTGCCTGTTGCCAAAGCAAAAACTCAGGTTACACTTCGCATTGATAGCGATGTCTTAGAGTGGTTTAAGTCTCAAGGGCGAGGCTATCAAACACAGATCAATCAGTTGCTAAGAGCCTATATGGAGGCGCACCAGTAGCAATTGATTTGGTTCAACCGTGAGTTTTATAGCTGTGAAACTTCACAAGAACTATAGCAGTTATTAAGCTAGTGAAGTACAGTGATTCTTTGCTGGCAAGGGTTTCAGAACTGAAAGCGTACCGCACTTGACCGAGAACCGCTATATCTCAATTGAGCGAATAAAATTGAAAGCATTTGTAGGTTCGGTAGTTCCAAATGATTACTGAAACAAATAAAGATAGCGATCGCCCAGAAGAACCATCTAATCACCTCAAAAACTTAGCACTCTTAATCTGTTTATTGGGTCTCTTAGTTCGCACCGTTCAGTATTTGAACAATCGCTCATTGTGGAATGATGAATTAAATCTGGTTCTGAATATTGTGAATCGTTCCTATCTGGAACTACTACAGCCACTCGACAATAACCAGGCGGCACCTCCAGGGTTTCTGTTGGTCGAAAAGCTGGCAACTCAGCTATTTGGAGAGAATGAATACTCGCTGAGACTTTTCTCATTTATAGCAGGAATCATCTCAATTTTTGCCTTTTACAAACTAGCCAATTACTATGCCTCCAAATGGGTAATCCCGATCGCTCTAATTCTCTTTACCTGTCTCCGGTTTACTGTTTACTATTCCACCGAAGTTAAGCAGTACTCCAGTGATGTAATGGTAGCGTTACTGCTCAGTTTGCTCCTGCTTCCACTCCGCGATCAAATTCTGACTAGGAACCAGATTCTTTGGGTTGGATTGTTGGGCGCGATCGCGATTTGGTTCTCCCATCCGGCGGTTTTTGTACTTGCCGGAATTGAGTTGAGCCATCTTCTGCTTGCTCCAGTCGAAAAGCGTAAAGCGCTGATCTTGAATCGATTGCCGGTTTATCTGATTTGGATGCTCAGCTTTGCTTACCTTTACGTTCTAACCATTGTTGGCACATTAGGAAATAAAGCCCTGACGCGCTCTTGGGGAGAACGATACCCGGACTCTCTATTGGATATTTCCTGGTTGTTTGATTCCTTTGGCAGGTTCTTTTACCGACCGTTAGGATTTTTAGGAAAGACAGATGGCGTTGCGATCGCTGCATTCATTGTGGGTTGTGTGGGTTATTTTCGTAGGGATAGAACCAAATTGCTAGTATTAATGGCTCCTGCGATCGTCACTGTGATTGCTAGCTATTTGCAGAAATATCCCTTTCGCGAACGATTGGTTTTGTTTTTGACACCCTTTTTTATTCTGGTGATTGCCGAGGGCATTGTCTTTCTATTCACTCAAGTTTCCTATCGATATCGATATTTCAAAATTTTGGGAGTTCTGGTTGCCGGGCTATTGCTACTTCCGCCGCTGTTTCAGTCCAGTAAATTGCTAATTTATCCAGAGGGTGTGCAAGAAATTAAAGTGGTGATTGAGTACGTCAAAAGCCATCAGAAACCAGGCGATATACTGTTTATTGATCTAACCGCTCGTAACCAGTTCTTGTACTATTCCAGGCGGTATGGATATTCAGCCAATGACTACATTTTGGGTGAAGCTGATTTGCAAAATAAGAAGGATTTTTCTGAGCAAGATCTAGCAAGTTTTAAGCAAGAAATCACTGCTTTGAAAGACAAACCACGTGTCTGGTTCCTGTTGACTGAACCCAAAAAATCAGAAGAAGCTGCGTTCTTGCAAAGTGTAAATTCACTGGGTCAGCAAACTGACGTATTTAGAGCCACAGGGGCGATCGCCTACTTATATGATCTCCGCTGATTGTATGTTCAATTTGCTTAATCTCGTTCCAAGGCTTTGCCTCGGGATACTACTTTAGAGACCAATACTTTTCGGTTAGTGTTGTCAGTCTAAGATCCCCCCAACCCCCCTTGATAAGGGGAGCTTCCAAACCAAGACTGGGTGGGAGTTCCCCCCTTATCAAGGGGGGCTAGAGGGGATCAGTGCAGAGTCTTCAAATCCTTAACCGAGAGGTATTGCTTAGAGGCTCTGCCTCCTTAAGCAGCGGCAGAGCCGCGTTGAAGACATTCTCAGGTAGAACCTGGGAACGAGAAGAAGGCAAGGAATAGAGGGTTTCCTACTGCGCTGGTTGCGGTTCGCCGTAGATGAAATCATCCATCACCGCAACATCCGTTTTGACTCCATCATTGGGACCGAGAGCCGTTGTGCCATAGCGGATGCGGACGCGATGCACGATCGCGTTCGGAAAGACAACGCCCAGGAATGACTGTCCGTTATCCGCGATCGGCGTTTGGAAGGTGCCCAGAGACTTGCCGTTAATGTCGAAATACTCAAACGCCGTGTGCTTGGTATCTACATCCAGATAGACGGCTCCAAAGCCACGAACCACAGCAGGGGTTTTGGTTCCTGGAACGTAGAAGGTCAGATCGACAATGTGGCTGCCAATTGGGGAGAACAATCGCTGTTCGCTGAAGGCGTGGAACATACGCCGATAGCTGGGGTTAATATGGGCAAACCTGACTGGCGTATCCGTTGGGTTGTCGCTGTCGGCACTGACCTGAAGTGCTGTGCCTGGAGTCGTCAGCAGGGCACCACGGGCCCGTGGTTCAGTCGGGGCATTGAAGAAATCCGAGGGCAGGTTGTTGGGGGCGGCAAACTGATCGGGAACCCCATCCCAGTTAATTTCACGACGACCGGAGGGTTGGCTACCAGGCTTGCCACTGTTGTTCACACCACCCAATGCCTGTCGATAAGCTTCAACAACTTTTGGCACCTCATCACCCGCACCCGAAATCACCTGGGGTGCAGATGTTGCTGCCGATTGGCTGACCTGACTTGAATTGGACGTGGATTGGGGTGCGGTACCGACGACTCTTGATACTCGTAGCCCATCAGAAGTACGGATGCAATAGTCAAGCCGCTGAAGAACCCAATAGTACGAATGTTGAAATTCATAGGGAGTTCCCTCATTTGCTACATCTAAACTAATATCCTTCCACGTTTGATGTAGAAAAATTATGCAGCGATCGCCCCAACTCACGACAGTGTTACATCTGTACCAGTGCTAAATCAAACTATCAGGATTCTGAGTCAGCTCCAATCCAGCCAAAACTACAGCTTCGGGTGGAATATTGAGACACTGCAATTCATAGACGCCAGGACAGCACCTCATCAACCCACGGTAACAATGGGGCTGTGAGCGTTCCGCCTGGACTTGCCATTAGCGTAATCGTTGCTTCGGGCAGGTTTGCTCGTAGGGCACGCAACATGCTTCGGATCTTGCAGTTTGTTCAACGGCGTATCTGGGAAGCGATCGAGAATAAAGGGCGTTTGCATTCCACCCGCCACGATCGCCGTCACTTTCACATGATGAGGACGGGCTTCCACATGCAGCGCGTGACTTAATCCCATCAATCCCCATTTACTGGCGTGATACGCTGTCGCATTTGCCCAGGTGCGTTTTGCAGCAGTTGAAGCAATATTGACGATATGCCCGTTGCCCTGCTGTTTCATCACAGGTAAAACAAACTTTGACAGCACAAACGGACCGCGTAAATTCACAAATGGCAGCGCCTAAACCCCGTCCACCCCCCGTAACCAGAGCAACTTTTCCACTCAATTCCATTGGTTGATCTCCTGTGTAATAAGTCTTAAGCCAGACTTAATTGACCGTAGGATGGGTTGGCGATAGCGTAACCCATGCTGACGTTGGGTTTCGTGCCTCAACCCAACCTACAAGAGTTTTCCATTTAATTATGTCTACTTACTTATTTAGTCAAAACTCTGTGAATTTTTTCTGTCGTAAACAAGTTTTGATAGTGTCATCTTAATAAAATAGCCTTCTCAAATTCATTAGGCATTTGCATAAAGAACTTAATCAACAAACTTTATTTCATTAGGCAAACGCACCATAGAACCTTGAATGTAAAGATAGGCAGTAAATCCACAAATATTTTGTTGGATATTGATAGACATTAAGAGACTCTAATCTACCAGGTCAGTCAAAAGGATGATGATTTTCTCTTTCTCTAAAATGCACATTGAACATAATCGCTTGTTTAGCCTTCAGAACACAAAGGAGAATCATCATGGCTAGCTCTAAGAAAGCAGACTCTAAGAAAACAGATATTCTCTCGTTGATCGAGACAGATCATCGTGAAGTGGAAAAGCTCTTTAAGGAAATTGAAAGTGCCAAGAACTCTAATAAAGCTCAAGAGTATTTTGACCAAATTTATAAAGAGCTGACCTTACACGCTCAAGCTGAAGAACTCGTTTTCTATCCTGAAATGCGGGAGTACAAAGAAACCGAGAAGTATATTGAAGAAGCTGAACAGGAACACAACTCCGTCAAGATCTTGCTTGAGCAGATGAAGGCACTTAAACCCGGTGATTCTGAGTTTGAGACCAAAATGACACATTTGAAGGAATCCGTTACCCATCATGTTGAGGAGGAAGAGAGTGAGATCTTCTCCGCGATTCGCAAGTGTATGGATGAGCAAAAACTGCACGATCTGGGTCAAGAATTTCAAGAAACCAAAACTAAACTAGAGCCAGATGTTAAAGTTCCAATTGCAAGGAAATAGACTACAAACTTAGCGATTTCTAAGAATCAATCTAAGAGGATGTTTGAAAAGGTGTGGTCTGTGATGTTAAGCACTCAGCGATCCCCCCTAGCCCCCCTTAATAAGGGGGGAAATTAGCTCAAAGTCCCCCTTAATA
>JAAUSG010000207.1 GCA_012034055.1 Leptolyngbyaceae cyanobacterium RU_5_1
TAGTGTGTTCGTCTTGGCGGTGTTGCCCTCCCTGTCCTGCGGATTCGGTCAGACAACCCGCCAAAACTCACGCGTCTTTCATCCCGACGCTCACCTTTCAGGTAGAGCGCGGGGCTTCCCGTCTAAGAGCTAAAAGCAGCACTGATATCCCCATCCGCATCGGTTCCCCTGAAGATGACAAAATCACGGGCATCAATGATCACATTTCCAGCATTTCCCTGCCCACGAGTGATAGTTTGCAGTTGCGCCCCGTTGGTGACCACGAGGGAACCGGTATTAATCCGAATATCCTCTCCTTGCCCAATCCCGTTCACATTGTTAAAGATATCACTGCCGGAGAGTGAAATTGTACCCCCAGCAATCAGGGTGACTCTGCCAGTATTTCCAGAGGCAGAGGATGTAGCAATGTTGTTCGTGACGGTCAAATTGGCGCGTGCGTCAATCAGCACTGCACCGCTGTTCCCCGTAAACCCGCCCGCAACATCATCGGTGCGCACTGTTCCTACTGAAATAGTGCCACCAGGTAGAGCGCGATTGGGTTGGAACTGATTACTCAAAAACACCAGCCCGCCAGGAGCCGCAAGCCTAATATTGTTGACACTAATGTCGGCACTGGTGGCACTGTTACCAAAGACTACAACCGGTTCTGGACTACTACTAGCGTTTCCGAATGCTCCTCCCACTTGGGCCCAATCAATTCCAGCCCGAATATCCAGCGTTGGGCGACTGCTGCCATCAATCATCAAAGCAGTGCCGTCTGAGGTCGTGACATTAGCAAGGGCTGGATATGCGATGGGATTGATAGTCGTGCCAACGGGACCTGCACCCGTAATGGTGATATTGCCTGTAGAAGTGACAGACCCTCCGGCCAGGATATGCAGCGAAGCTCCGGTATAGACGCCAAAACTGACATCGCCGTTGGCAAAGATGATTGGGTCGGTCGTACTGCCCCAATCGCCTGGATTGCCATCGAGTCGCTCAAACCGAACGTTGCCGCTGCTCCAAAAGTGAGCATCGCCGTTCGTCGGTTGAGCAGAACGCAGCACCATATCGCCACCAGACATGAAGCCACTGTTGGGGTGGTTGAGGGCAAAGATATCGACGACACGATCGCCCTGCACCGTCAACTTACCGTTTGCGGCGGCGACAAATGGGGCGGTAACGCGATCGCGCACCTGCACCGTATCCAGTGCTCTCAGGGTTAAATCTCTGCCTGCCTGTAGTTGTCCTTGCAAATCCAGGTTGCCTGCCGCTAGGGTCAAGTCTTTTCCGGCAGTCAGGTTGCCAGCATTCGCGATCGTTGCCCGGTGGTTGGGGCCGTACTGCAGTCCCGGTGTGATGTTGATGGTTAGCAGGGGCGGAGCTTGGGGATTGGTGGCGCTAAATTCACTGCCGTTGGGGAATTTGAAGCTGTTGGCCGTGGTAGCTACAAATGACCCTGCTACATCCAGGCGGGCATTGGATCCAAAAATGATGCCGTTGGGATTGAGCAGAAACAGGTTGGCTCCTCCATCGACGCCCAGCGTTCCCAGAATTTTGGAGGGGTCAGCTCCTGTAACACGACTGAGAATATTCTCGATTCCTGTCAGATTAGCAAAGTAGACCCGTTGCCCATCCTCGACATTGAATTTGAGAAAGCTATGAAACAGATTGACGCCTCGTGCGGCTCCGCCTTGAATCAGATCTGCTGGAAGTCCTTTTACAGGCACATTGGGTTTAACGACGGATCGTTCAGCGCCCAGCGTGTTATCAGGGCTGATTTGAGCATGGGCATCGCCTTTGTCTAAGCAAATTGTTCCATTCGAGGCAACTGAAACCATGCTGCCAACCCCTAGCCCGACCGCCAGTCCAAACCAATGCCACTGGGTTTTCCAACTCTGAGCGATCATGGCAATCCACCTGATTCAGATCCTCGTAATTCTACCAAGACCGCAAAGAGTCTCCAATTGTAAAATTTCCCGAGGTTAAACCACGTCCAGCTCGAAATCTGTAGCTTTCCTCTAAGAAAAACTCCAGGTCTGGACGTGGACAAGGTTTACGTGAGAAGGATTGATTGGGTTAGGATTAGGTGTGCTGCGGAAGCGAAAGGCAGCGCTACAAGCAGAAGATTAGGGTTATACAGATGGCTCGTCGTACTCTGTCAGTATGACGAAATTACCGTTCCTGGTTTCCAGGTCTCAGTCTCTCACATCTCGGACTTTTTTCTTGTCGCTCAGTATTGCCTTTGGTAGTGGAATTTTAATGGCGTTGGCAACAGCCCCCCTAAATTGGTGGTGGCTGGCATGGGTAGCGCTGGCTCCGCTGTGGGTAATGATTGGTAATGAAGAATTAAAAATAAAAAATGCAAAATTAAGCGGACGAAAGTTCCCTTTTTTCATTTTTAATTCTTCATTTTTAATTCCCTTCGCCTGGGGGCTTGGTTATCACGGGCTGGCACTGTTTTGGATTACGGGATTGCATCCGCTCACGTGGATGGGGATACCGTGGTTGGCGAGTGTGGCGATCGCGCTGTTCTGCTGGGTATTCATCACCCTTTGGGGAGCCGGATCAGTTGTCATCTGGGCCTGGCTGATGAGAAGAGCTGGGCAGAGCAATAGAAAAGCCGATACAGACTGGGAAGAGAAAACCCCTCAATCTAAATCCAAATCCAAAATCTCAAATCCCTTCACTCTTCCGCATCCTCCTCGGCACTGCCCTCTGGTGTGGACTAGAGTCGCTGCGCAGTTTGACATTTCTGGATTGGACATCCCTGTCCTACACTCAAAGTCCGGGAAATCCAGTCATTCTGCATTTGGGGCAGTTGTCGGGACCAATGACGGTAACAGCCGCGATCGTCGCGGTAAACGGGTTACTGGCAGAGGCTGGGATAGAATTAAAAGTTAAAAATGCAACATTAAAAATGCAGCAACTTTTAATTTTTAATGTTGCATTTTTAATTTGTCTACACTTAATTGGCTTTGAACTCTACAGTCGCCCACTGGCTCAATCTCAGGAAACTGCTCTGAGAGTAGGACTGATTCAAGGCAACGTGCCGACTCGAATCAAGTTGTTTGTAGAGGGGCTACGGCAGGCTGAAACGGGTTATACAGATGGGTATAAAACTCTTGTAGATCAGGGAGTTGAAGCTGTACTCACTCCAGAAGGAGCACTTCCGTATCTCTGGAATCAGCCAAATAAGGTCAGAAACCCGTTTTATAAAGCAATTCTGCAGCAAAATGTAGTTGCCTGGCTGGGAACATTTACAGCTCAGGATGGCAAAATTGCCCGTAGCTTACTGACGCTGACAGCAACCGGGGAGGCAATCAGTCGCTACGACAAAATTAAGCTGGTGCCGCTCGGAGAGTATGTTCCGTTTCAGGAGATTTTGGGGGGCTTGATCGGTGTCTTGTCCCCAGTTGAGGAGAATGGACTGCCGGGGACGCTCAATCAGCAGTTTGATACACCCTTTGGTCGAGCGATCGCCAGCATCTGCTATGACTCTGCGTTTCCTGAAGTATTTCGCAGGCAGGCAGCCCACGGTGGGCAATTTATTCTGACCGCATCCAACCTGGATCCTTACAGTGAAGTTCTGATGGCGCAGCATCAGGCACTCGATCTGATGCGGGCAGTTGAGACAGACCGTTGGGCCGTTCGCGCAACGAATACTGGCTACTCTGGCATTATTGATCCTCACGGTCGAATTCTGTGGCGATCTCAGCCAAATATCTATCAACTTCATGCTGATACAATTTATCGTCGCCAAACTCAAACACTGTATGTCCGTTGGGGAGACTGGCTAACCTGGCTTTTACTGGGATTAGCCACGATCGCAGCCGTCTTTCGGTGCAATCGCCCCACTAGCCCAACGCTCGACCATGAGCTAGGATCACATACTAAGGAGATTTCCAGAACAGAAATTACCAGCTCCTGGTAAGGGCAAATGGCCATTTGTCCTTACAGTAGGTAAAAGCTTCCTCAGAGACAGCCTAAAATCCCCAAGATAATAATGTCAATTTATATGAGTTTCCAGAGTAATCGGGTTGTGGCGATCGCCCCACTAGCTGTTCTTTCCTCTGCTGCACCAACAGTAGCCCCTGAACGTTCTGGTCAGGTCACTCGCCAACATTTTCCCAATTACAAGGTGATTGTGCTGAACGATGATTTCAACACGTTCGAGCATGTTATTAGCTGCTTAGTAAAATATATTCCCGGAATGTCACCGGATCATGCTCGAAAATTGGCAGATCAAATTCACTTTGAGGGTCAGGCGATCGTTTGGGTTGGGCCCTTAGAACAAGCTGAGTTCTACCATATGCAGCTTGATATGGAGGGTTTAACGATGGCTCCGTTGGAAGCTGCTTAATCTGTACACAATGTGAGGCATCAAGTGGGTAAAGCGTCCGGCGGCAGACTTGTTCTCAATCATTCCACTCATATTCCTGGACTAATCTCAATTCTGGAACGGCTGACCCAGCAAGTCGGTATCCAAACAGTGACTCCAGGCGTGATTGCATCAGCGCGATCGCACGCTCCGAAAATGACTTTGAAGCCATCCGTTCCAATCCGGGGTGGCTTTAAACTGATTGCCAGACAAGGCAAAACGGTTCAAGAAGTGTTTGTATTAACTAGCCTAAATAAGGAGCAGCTCGAAGCCGCGATCGCTCAAATAATGAAATGACAAAGAACCCAGATCCCCGACTTCTTCGTCGATCATGCTGATTGATCATCGAATCCAACTAAGAAGTCGGGGATCTAAGGAGAGGGGATCTGAAAGGTATCACTCCGGCTGTCGATCAGCGACTCGGTTCAAGGGCAGGCTGAGAATACAGCTAGCCGTCAGTAAATAAGTAATTACTCCAGTCAACTTCACACTGAGCAGCACAAATTCCCACTGGGGCAAAATAAATTTCTGCAAACCGATCGCAGCACAATGCACCAACCAGTATGTAAAACTCATCATGATTAACATACGATCAGTAGATTCAATGGCGTCTTTTGCCTCGTTTTTATCAGTGTTTAGCAAAATAAGTCCAGCGATCGAAGCAAAGAAAGAAAGGATTAGTAGATAGTCGTGCCAAGAAATGTGCGGCATAGCTTACTCAAAATGCTTTAAACAAAGAACCTTTGAAGTGAGATTCAGTCTAAAGGATGATGCGCCCTGAAATATAGCAATCCTTACAAACAGCAATAATTTAAGGTTTTTCCAAAAAGCTCAAACCAGTCATCATCAACTGCGCCTGCTGATCAGTGAGAGTCAGCGATCGGTAATAAAGTCCTCTTATTTTCTTGCCCCATGCTTCTTACCTTTCACTTCTCTCATCCCGATCATCCAAACTGGGAGATGTCAACCGAATCGTGCTCGGTTTGGTCTTGAATTCAACAAACTTACCCTCTCTCCAAACCCCCTCAAGCCGAGATCCGTTGGACAAGGTGTAGATACCCTTGCCTTTCTGTCTGCCAGCCCGAAATTCACCTTCATAGCGTATGCCTGTGGCCAGGGTGCAAACTGCGAAACCCGTCATTAAGTCGTTCTGGAATTCTCCCTCACAGCGAGTTCCATTTGCCAGCGTTAATATTCCTCGTCCCTGCTTTTTGCTATTCTGAAAGACTCCTTCATACCGATTGCCGCTGGCATAGATGCACACTCCCAAACCATTCAGCAAATCATTTTGAAAGGTGCCTGAACAACGGGTGCCATTAGCAAACGTAAATAATCCTCTACCCTGCCGTTTACCAGCCCGGAACTCTCCTTCATAGCGATTGCCGCCTAGAAAAACGCATACCCCTTTCCCACTGAGCAGATCATTCTGGAACTCTGCTTCGCAGCGAGTGCCATCCGTAAAGGTAAACATCCCTCGTCCCTGCCGTTTACTATTGCGAAGTTCACCCTCATATCGATTGCCACTCGGAAAGGTACAGGCTCCTTTGCCACTAATTAGACCATCGCGGGACTTGCCTTGACAGTAATCACTGGCAAGCAGATAGGGCACTTCTGCGTAGACAGGTAAGGAGTTGCTGATCTCAGCGATCGCATAGACAGCAGTTATAACGCAAACAGCTTTCCAAACGTGGTGCGCAATGTGAGGTGGAACAGGTTGTTTTTTAAGGCGTTCAGTAGATAACTTGAGAAGTTGCCGTATGAATCCGTATATTTTGGGGTGCATGTCGGTTAAAATACTGCACTGGGAAGAGTAAATTACTGCTGATTCAAGGTTTGCCTCTATACAGAAATCCCAAACGATTTCTGGCGGACGGTAAACATTGATTAGTGTAGTATTCTCAGGGAGTTTAGATATCCCTCATGATGCTAATCTCCTTTCCCCTCGTTAACCATCAGGGAATTGATAATGCTCCAAGTCTTACTTTTGTCCTGCAGGGTTTTCTGATGAACCATCTCCTATCTCAAGTAATGCCTTTCAACATTGAGAGTTTATCAAGCAAGTGAACTTGCTGTGCATCACCTGTCACTGAATTAGCCTGATCGGTTCTCCAAGCTTTAAATAAGCAAAATTGCAGATCAACATCTCTTAACGAGTTTGTAGAGGGGGTGGAAGAGTGTCTTGTTGCTCTTTCGCCCCACAAGAGAGCCAACCCCTCAAGTACAGTTCAAAGACGCGTTAGATTCACTCATGGTTTTGTTGATTCCATTTGCCTCACTTGCACAAGCGTTTCCAATCTCTGTTCCATTACCACTCCCGGCTTCAACTCGAGTTGTTCCCCAAGAGCTGGTTTTACCGCGAGAGTCGTTGCCATCGAAAGACATCCTTCAACTTCAGGAAATTTTCCAACCTCAAGACATTCGTCCTTTACCAGGACAATTGGATACTGTTCCTGTTCTCAACAGCAACAGTCCGGAGGTTGTTCAAACTGAGGGCATTTTGATTTCGACGTTTCCACCTCAGGGAAAGCAGTTATCGTCAGCACACTTGAACTATCCGTTCCAGGGACGCTTTGATGTGTTCTCGCATCACATTTCCAAAGCAAGAACATTAAGCCAGACACGGACTCTATTTCAAGGAGTACTTTTGAACAATCCCACGTCCCAACCTGTTAGGGTTGAGATTTTGCAGGGAGCTAGTTATCTGACTCGACCCGATGCATTGTTTGTCTCGCTGCCGTCTTACGTTGATGACCCATTGGGTACGGTACATGCTGGACCCGGCAGCCGGGTTATGAATGATCTGCTGCGTGGGCGGCGTCAGGGAATGTGGCCCCGAGAAATTGTGATTCAACCAGGGCAGAATCAGATGCTGATGAATCTCCCAATTCCGGCTGGCACTTCGGCTCCATCCTCCAATGGTCGGACGACCCTATTGCGATTGCAGAGCAGCGGTTCGGTCTACGCCGCTGTTTTGGCGATGTTTGCCCCAAAGGAATCTGGGAAGGAGCGCAGTCCAACTCTGGAGGAGTGGCAAACGCTTTTAGTGAGGGGTGGCTTGGCAGGACCCCGCGATCTTCCGCCAACCCCGCTCAACTCAAAAGTTGCCAAGGTATTCTATGGTCGTGTGTCTGGGATAGCGTTGGGGTCGCATTGGCAAGCAAAGCTGACCGATTCATCCAGGTCAGATTCCTTAACCATTCCAAAACGGGGGCGAGCGTTTTCCTATGGACTGAGCACGCTTTATGAGGGAACGCTGGGGACTGGACAAATCCAGAGTGCAAGATTGGTTGCACGCTATCCAGATACGGCTTATCAGGCGCATGGTAATTACGGGATTCAGTACAGCTTGACCTTGCCGCTGCATAACTCAACCAAACAGCGACAGACGGTAACGCTGTCAATTCAAACTCCCTTGAAGGACGATAAGAATAAAGGGGGGCTTCTGTTTTTTAACCCACCTGGGAATCGAGTGTTTTTTCGAGGCCCAGTCCGGATCCAATACACGAATGACCAGGGGGCTGCTCAAACTCGCTATGTTCACGTTACCCAGCAGCGCGGACAGGAGGGCGAACCGTTGATTACTTTGAATCTACAGGGAGGCGATCGCCGTGTTGTTCAAGTCGATTTCCTCTACCCACCAGATTCAACCCCCCCTCAAGTGCTGACGGTGAAAACATTAGAAGAGTCAAAATAAGCAACAGTCCGAAAAATGACCACTTACAGCTCTCTCGTTTAGGTGTCGGTTGTTCCCTAGCTCTACTGGTCGCAGCTGCATTTATCGAACACACCCTTTACTCTTCATCCTCTGTCTCCTCCAGGAGCTTGATCATCCAAAGGGATTGAGTCCGATAACCCAGGTTGCGGTATAGATTAAGGGCAACCTGGTTAGCCTGAAATACTTGCAGTGCAATTTTGCGATCGCCCGGCCGGCCCAATCTTCGGCATAGCGCATTAAGGCAGAGCCGATGCCTTTGCGACGGTGTTCGGGGAGAACGTAGAGGAGAAAGATGTGGGCGTGGCGATCGCCCAGAACCTGATCCACAGCCGTACCGAGCCACAGACAAGCAACCAACTGCCCATGTCGCTGCGGAATAGATGGAGACGATATTTCTGACGAATTCTTTGAATTGGTAAGCTCAACCCACCAGAGTGGGGTTTCCTGGGAAAGATACTGCTCAACTGTTTTGGCTAGATGAGAATAGTCGCCTCCCGCCGCTATTTCAGCATAAGTTTGCTGCATAAACTTAACCAGCAGTGCCTGCTCTAACCCGGATCCCCGACGAAGGCTATAACCTGGTGGTAAGGATATGCTTGCCAACCTAACACTAGGTCAACTTTTAGTTGACACGTAGAAGAACGAGTCTGCAGCTGTGCTGAAAAATTGAGAACCCTTCAACACGCAGTTGTCAAAGTGCGAAGACCCTGCTTGCAACCGTTAAAGCTTCTCCAACAGAGTAGAGTCATCCGTCAAACCTGTGATCAAAACAGAGAGAGAAGGAGGTAACCCAGAAACCCTCTCAGAAGCGAAGGTTTGCGCACTTTGAGAAATAGCTTCTTCAATCGGGGCAGGAGCCGCCATATCTTCTGACAAGAAGATCCGAGAACTGACAGCGACCAACGCGACTAGAAAGACCAGGACAATTAATAGCGGAGCAACGTACTGCCGAAAAACTGACATGGGAGTTACGGTAGGAATTTATTTAGATATGGGAATTTTTAGTAGACTTCACCAAGATTTGTGAAGCTCTCTTATCTCCATCCTACTACCCGATCACCCGTAATGAGTACGTCGGAAGCAGCAATTTGGAAGATATTTTGAAAAGTTTCCCTGCAAAAACTCTCGACGAAGTATTACATCGAATTTGGACTGTTTTCGTCACCCAGGTCTGACTCTGCGCCTACTCCAACTTGAGTGTTCCAGGGAGCGGCAACTGGCAAGAGAAAAAGTCCCGGTATGGCGGCCACCAGTGTCAAGAGAAAGAACATCGGCCATCCAGTTGCTTTCGCCAAATCGCCAGCCGGAGCTGAGAGAACATCTCGACTAATGGCCATCAGGCTAGAGAACAAGGCAAATTGAGTGGTTGTGAAGTTGTGGCTACAGAGACTCATCAAGAAGGCCACCATTGCCACGGTGACCAGTCCAGCGCAGATGTTTTCGAGACTAATGGCCACTATCAGTAGCGAGTAATCTTTGCCCGCGATCGCCAATACGTAGTACCCCAAATTACTCAGCAGTTGCAGCGCACCAAAGACCCAAAGGGCACGATGAAGCCCGATTCTGGTCATAATGATGCCGCCAACTAGAACACCCACTGATGTTGCGATTAATCCCATGCCGCCTTGAATCGCGGCAATTTCCGATTTGCTCACCCCGATTTCCCGCAAGAATAAATTCCCGGCAATTCCCACCAACGAATCGCCCAGCTTATACAGCAGGATAAAAATCAGAATTAAACTGGCTTTTGGCAGTCCAAAGCGCTGGAAATAATCTTGAAAGGGCAGAACGACAGCATCTTGCAAGGATTGAGGGGAGCGATTGGTGGCTGGGTTTGTTGAGCGCGGTCTGGGGACTAGAAATGATAATGCAATCCACCCGACTAACACGCCTGCCAGCACCCAGTAGAACGTTGTTAATGGAATGCGGCCGGCGATCGCGCCTCCCAGCAAACCCGTGACTAAGGCACTGATCACAAACAGAACAATGCCATCTTGCAGCGATATCGGCGCAGCGTGTTGCAACTGGTCACGTTCAGGCTCCGGTGCCCAAAGGGTGGCAATGATTGCGATCGCCATCACCCCTGCCATCCAGAAATACACCCCATTCCAGGGAACATAGTCTGCTAAAAACAGGGACAGAGAGTAGGCGGCGAACAACGCCACCCGATACCCCAATAACCCAAACGGACGCTCCGGTTTCTAGCTCTGACGGGTGCAGGACATCGGTGCGGTAAGCATCTCCCGCGATGTCTTGCGTGG
>JAAUSG010000208.1 GCA_012034055.1 Leptolyngbyaceae cyanobacterium RU_5_1
TCCCCACTCAATAGCTCGGATGCCTTTTTGCAATCTCTAACTGCATTGTGAGCTGTCCCACCTTTCGCTCCAACTCTGCAATTCGTCTTTCTTCCTGGCTCATCTGCTCACCGCTTTCAAACGCTTGGTGGGCTCGTTCGAGAAATTCTCGCTTCCATCGAGTCAAGACTGAATTGTGGATCTTGTATGTCCGACATGCATCAGCTGGACTTTTCTCCCCTCGTATTACTGCTAACACCACTTTGGCTTTGAACTGGGCAGTGTATTTGCGTTGCTTGGCTGCCATGTTTTTGCTCCCTCATCTGGACTCAGTTTACTCTCTACTCTTTGTCCAGTTTTAGGGATGCATTACATGGCATGTTTTAACCGTCCATTAGCCTGAGCAATTTTGCCGTCAATAGGTTCGTTTTTCATTGGACTAGAAAATAGCCTAGAAAATAGAAGGTAATCAGCAGATATTAGCGTGTATTGGCGGGTGTTTACAAAGCGTTATAACTGCTAAAACTTAAGCCCTTGTGAAGTTTGAGTACTTACAAGGGCTTAAGTTCGTTCGCTAGAATGCATACCCCCAGGGGTATAGCCACCCCGTTTGCCAATGATGCCCAATCATGGTCAAACACCGCTATCGGTTCTTGAGTATACAGTTGTCCATCTCGATACAACTTGCCAATCAATTCTCTTTTTTTGTGTCCATACTCATCACCGGATTACCCGCGCTCTGATAGGTTTTCTTGAGCCGCTCAATCGTCTCAAATTGCTCGTTGCGATGTTCTTTGCTCTCTCCAGTTGCCAGAGTTTTCACCGCTTTGCGTTTGCGAAAGTTGTGTTTGTCCAACAACTGGTCTACTACCGTGACACTCACTTTAATTCCCTCATCGTTGAGCAATTCGGCAATCTCATGACGCTTGAGATTCGTCCACTTGACGGTTTCATCCCCCGGCGAACCCGCTGTGTGCCGCTCCAAAACACGCAAAAATGCCTCGTCTAATCCGGCAAGAGTCTCAAACGCTGATTTACGCCCACCTCCAACTTGGCGAATCCGTTCCCCTTCGAGTGCCGTTTCGTCCTCAAGTTTCGGCCATCCCCAATGCTAGGGTTTCGTGGTGACATCCGAACAATCGACGGATGTATGCCTGCCCGCCATACCCTAGTTTCACCGCCTCAATCGCGGCATAGCGACGGCGATCCTTCTCAGAAAGCGATTGATAGTATCGTTGCATCTGGGCTTCAATTGCAGCAGGATAAAGTTGCATCGGTTCTTCAGTTCATCAGTCTGCTTCTCTAGCTTACAGATACAACTGGAAGTATTACACCTTATTTAATCCACGTTCCTTAACCCTCTTTCATTACTTTAAGAGGAGAAATTTATCTCAAATCGTTAAAAAGCAGATCCATCAAGCAACTTCGCGTATACGGGCTATTTCTTAGCTCATTGGGTATTCAGAGAAACAGTTGAATCAGCCAAACTTCTTGTGGGATAAAGCTTCTGAAGTTTACGGTCAATTTTCTCCTCTAGAAGCGATAGAAGAGGGTTAAAGTGAAGGTGTTAACGACTAGGCGATTTCTGAGAAAGATTTTACCCCTGGAGGAACGAACGGCCGTTGTCTTTACCAGGATTTTTTGGTAGTTTCTTTCCTGGAAATCTCCTATCTGTTGGAGTAAACGAGATGATTACTTGGACGACACTATAGGGCTCTAACTTAGAAGGAATTGGCTATTGTCCCGGAAGGGACTTTGCCAAATGGTGGGGAAGGCGGGTTATACTGTCAAGGGTAAAGTACCGGGATGTAGCGCAGCTTGGTAGCGCGCCTGCTTTGGGAGCAGGATGCCGCAGGTTCAAATCCTGTCATCCCGATTGGTTTCAGAGATTGAGGTAATAAGTCAGCCCTAAATCAGCCCTGCAACTGAAGACAACTGGATATTCACTAATCTGGTATCCACAACTCGTAACTTGGAATATACACACGAGTTGTGGACGCGGTGAGATTTTTGCATGGAAACAGAACAGTGAGATTCGATGTCCAACCCCTGATTGCGACAAGACTCCCATTGATACCTCTTTCAACCTGGGAGGTATTCGCCGCACCTTCTCACAGCAGGTGACAGTCCCATACGTTTACCCTGCTGGCTCCATAACTCAACACAGCACCAGCGTCAGTCAAACGAACAGCCGACACAGCGAAATCGCAAACGAGGTGATTGAACCACTCCAACTCGGCGATCGCGTCGTCCTCACCCGCGAGGGCACCAGTCAGCCTGCTGCTGAGTTGAAAGCGATTTGGGTAGTTGAGCAACTCAGCCAAACTCATGCAGTCGTCAGGTTTGACCCTGATATCCAAATCACCCCACTGGAAGACTTGGGGCGCAAGCGTTATCCCCTGCACTGGCTAGCTCTCTATAGACGGAATGCGTAAGTTTCTAAGGACTTGGACCATTTTAAGGTTGGTGATTTTCACCACTGACAAACCGGAAGTATTCGCGCAGCAGCGGGCGAGTTGCACTACAAGACTGAAAAATCCTTTTCCACCCTGCGATAGAGTGAAATCGTAGGAGCCAGGAGGAGTTGGATCAAACAAATTACTGGATGTGTAGATTCGATCCACTGGCTTGAATGGCTGTGCCCCTTCTGTCGGGGTAACGATGCCCGTCGGTGACGCTTGAGGTGTCAGTTAAGTCCAACGGTTTAGAAATGCCAAACCGAGCGCTATTGCCGTTGGGATTAGGTGTCTGTTCTGCCATTGGTGTGATGAGGTGTACCTGATTGAAGCGGCGTTGTTGCCTGCAATCTTATGCGATTTTCAGCTCATGCACACTTTCATGACGGCTTCCAGCTTCCCAATCAGTTACAAAGAAGCCGAGCCATAGCGCTTCCAGCTTCAAATGAGAAAGTCCTACTCTGTGTACTGATCTCGGTTTTCCCGAATTGGAGAATCGCTGACGTGAGCGCATCGAAATGTGGTTTCACGCCTGCCAATCTGGGTTCGTTGACTATGGACTCAGGGCACATAGCCTCCCAAGGCTGTAGAACAATGAATCGAGCATCCTTGGTTGAATTGTCACGATTAGGGTCTGCTTCGTAGATAGCTACAGTTTTGATCGTGTCTACTGAGGAAGAAGGATGGGCAAAGCGTTGGTGAAGAGTGAATTGAGGATCATCAAGTTGCAGTATTTTCCTAAAATCTGGTTGATCCGAATTGGATCAGTCGGATCAACCTATTGGATCAGTCTGAACTGCCTTTAGGTTGGGTGTTTTGAGCAACCATTGATCTAAAACACTTGATCCTTTTTCTGCTTATTCTTCGGATCAGATCAACGCGCAGGATGTCATTTTGCTAACCTGGCTAATCGCAGTTCGATCGCCGTCACTCGCTGCTCCAGCCCTTTAACGGTGGTGAGGTCTGTGCCAGTCAGTTCGCGATGAATTAGTGATAAGTTCAGGTAGCTTTGAGATTCCCAAATGAAAGTTGATCGGCATGGTCAGTCCAAGGTTTTAACCCCCACCGAAGTGACGCGATTGTTCACTGACGGCTTCCAGGGCGATCGCGATCGGGCGTTGTTCGGCATCTGCCTCTACACGGGCTGCCGGATCAATGAGGCGTGTTCCCTGCTGACACCCGATGTCTATGACTTGCAAGGGGTAAGAGCCAAGCTGACGATTCGCAAGGGCAACACCAAGGGGAAGCAGGAGACGCGGCAAATTCCGGTCGCCCCTGATTTGAGGGCGTACCTGGCAACCTACCAGGAGCAGGCAGGAAGTCAGTATCTATTCCCCGGACGGCACGGACGTGGGCATCTCAATCCCCGATCCGCCGATGCCATCCTGCACGAGGCATTGGAACGGGTGGGAGTTGAGGGAGCTTCGACCCATTCATTTCGACGCACGGCCCTGACGATGCTCTCAACTGCGGGTGTGCCGTTGCGGGTAATTCAAGAAATCTCTGGGCACCGAAGCTTACAAGCGTTGCAGCAATATTTGGAAGTCTCGGAGCAGCAGGTGGAGGCGGCTATTTCGGCGTTGAGCTTTTGATGGGGGCGATCGTCACCTCACCTCTCTCACATGGAATTTCAGCCAGGCAGTCATTTCATCCAACCTCGCCCGCACAATTACAGTTACTTCATTTCGCAATCGCCCTGTGGATACACACCTATTCATACGTTTACAATATTTATCGTTTGTTGAACATAGCTTAGTACAACTCGTCATTGATAGGGGTCGGAAATCAAATAGCGGGAATTGAGAAGCTTGACTCTCTTACTCATCGAATTCCGTACCCCTCTTACGGTGACGTGTACTTAGTAGGGTGTATGCGAGAAGCTTTCTGAGCTGCTATCGCTCATTGCCGCGTCCTCCGTCACTGCTGTGCAACCAATACTATGTCCAAATTTGAACGATTAGAACACCTAGCTCATAAATTAACTCGCGTTCAAACTGACCTCGGAGAGTTTTTTGAAATCCCCCCGGATCTATTTGCAGTGCTTCAGCTCGATGGCTCATTTCAGTGGGTCAGCCCTACCTGGGAGGAACTTGTAGGATGGACACCTGCTGTACTCCATAGACGCTGTTGGACAGAATTTATCCATCCACATGATATAAGTTTTAGCCAACACTTTCTAAAGTTGCTGCAAACCTCAGCCTCTCAGAGAGCCAAGAACTCACTCAAGAATCGTTTTCAACGTGGAGATGGTCGATATCAGTGGCTTTCATGGAACTTTAGACTGAGTCATGAAGAAGATGTCTATGCTGTTGTCCGTCTGATTGAGCAACCCTCTCTCATCGCTGATTCCCCACATCAGAGAGTATTAGAGGCTGCCGAGATTGGCTGCTTTCAACTTGGAGTCAATGGACGATATACCAGCGTTAGCACTGCAATGGCAAGAATGCATGGTTATATCTCTCAAGAGGAGATGTTAAAAGGGCTTGCAGATCCCCAGCAGCCTACGTGTGTTGAGATGAGTCGGTTTGCTGAACTACTCAAGTTGTTGCGGCAGCATCGGACCATTAAGGAGTTTGAACTACAAACCTACTGTAGGAATGGTAGTGTTCTGTGGATTTCCCTTACAGTGCAATCTGTACTTGGCGAGCAAGGTACCCTGCTCTGCTATGAGGGTATTGCTGTCGATATTAGTCGGCGAAAACGCGCAGAGGCAGACCGGATGCAACTCTTAGCCTGTGAACAAGCTGCTCGAATTAAGGCAGAAATTGTGGAACAACGATTCCGAGAGTTGATCGATGGTTTGACGGATGCCATTGTCTGGGAGTGCAATCCAGAAACACTCCAGTTTACCTTTGTCAGTCGCAGCGCCGAGCGGATTCTCGGTTACCCCGTTGAGCAGTGGCAAAGTAAGCCAGGATTTTGGGTACATATCCTTCACCCAGATGACCGTAACTGGGTTGTTGCCTTTTGTCAGGAGGAAACCAAGCAGGGGCGAGACCATGAGTTTGAGTATCGCTGTTTCACCAACGATGGACGCATCATTGGCTTCGCGATCATGTAACTCTCATTCACAACTACGAGGGACAGATCAAATGCCTGCGAGGACTGATGGTAAACATCACCGAACGTAAGCAAGCGGAGATCGAACGATCCCAGCTTCTAGAGCGCGAACGTGAAAATAATCGTGCGAAAGATGAGTTTTTAGCAACGGTCTCGCATGAACTCCGAACGCCCTTAACGAACATGCGAATGGCAATCCAGATGCTCCAGATTGCGACGCAACCGCACCTATGCGAACGCTACTTGAAAATTTTACAGACAGAGTGCAAGCGAGAGATTGAACTAATCAACGATCTTCTAGACTTGCAGCGGTTAGAGACTGAGGTGGAGTTCGAGGAAGTGCTGCTTCAAAAGTGGTTCCCCTCAATCGTGACTCCCTTTATTGAGCGATTTGCGGAGCGTCAGCAAACATTCCAACTCATCATTGCACCTGACATACCGGCTTTGATGTCCGATACAAAGTACTTAAGCCGAATTGTATCCGAACTGCTCAATAACGCCTGCAAATATACGCCACCTGGAGGCAAAATTGCCGTAACGGTCTGCCCAATTGCCTTAAAGAGGCAATGCGACGAAGTTCCAAGTGTTGAGCTGACCGTCCAAAATTCGGGCATTGAAATTTCACCGCTTGAATTTGATCGGATCTTTGACAAGTTTTATCGAATTGCCAGTGACGATCCTTGGAGACAGGGGGGAACTGGACTTGGACTTGCGTTAGTTGCAAAGCTTGTGAAGTTGTTGGGAGGGACGATTCGAGTTGAAAGTCAGGCGAATGAGGTGAGCTTCATTATCACCTTTGATCTCATAACCTTGACTTCTACAATCGCGCCTCCCACGTTGTGACCTGACTCTAATGCTTAAACCAGATGCAATTCCTTCATTTGTCCTTGAGCCACTTCGAGGCGACGATCTCGCAAGAGACTGAATATTCTTGCATCAATGTTGGCGGTTTTGATATCAAGAAAGTAGGCAATATCTTGTCGGTCAGCCCCATACTGACCTTGTCCACCCCACTGCAATACTGCCCAATGAATGAGGGTGTTAAAAATGTTATGATCCCATTCAAAGGCAGCGTGCTGTTTAGCATTCAAATCGCTCTGAAGCAGGTCTTGATACTGGCTCATCACCGTGCTGTTCTCAATTCCATCAGTCGCATTCTTAAATTCGGCAAACTCCTTCGCGTCTTCCTCTGCCGTCTCCTCATGTACAAAATAAGCGATATCACGTCTTGGTGGCAGTGCTTGTGGTCCACCAAATTTCTCTCCCACACTTGCACACTTGACTACTAACCAACAGATAGTAGGGCGTCCTACTCGGTGATCCCATTTGAGCGCTGCGTAAGGCATAGATGCGTATCTCCACTGATAAATGCTAATTACTCTAGCATCTACGTTGAAAAAATAAATTCAGGAAAAATCAGGAAAGTGGCAATTACTTTAGTTACATAAATAAGCCTTATTACTGACTTTTTTCAGAGAGTAGTGTAGGAATGGGTCATGATTGAATACCTTAAAGTCTTGCGCTATCGATATTTTGCGGTACATGGCAGCAGGTTATTCCACTGTTGTCGTGACTTTCCTTGTTGCAATCACTGCTTGAGTCCAAAAGTTCAGAGCTTGGAGTCTTAGCTAGAGGCGATCGCGGGGTACAAATTTTGTAAGATCATCTGCATCTCCTCCAAAAGCGAAGCCCATGACCCACAGCGCACCAGACGATCCAACTAGCTCCAGACTTGACCGAATTGAGCGCATCCTCGAAGCGATCGCTGCCAATCAGCTTGAGGAGAGGGCTAGATGGTTTAGCGAACCAGGTCACCGCTTATATTGCCTAAAGCAACGCCAGTCTTGCGGGTGAAGCTCAAGCGCGTGCAGAATTTCGGCAACAAATGATTGGGTTGCAAACGGAGGTTCGTAACATCCTCCGTGAGTTGGCAGACCTGCGGCGACAGCAAAATGGTGGTGGTAGGGATGCAAACTAGAAACGAAGGTTGGAATCTTGGAGTAGATCATTGGTAGATCAAAATAGGCAAAAAATTGAAAAAGATCTATTGCCCAGAAGCGCCTTGGGATAGGGGCTGAAGTCAAGTGTTTTGGGAGGTTTGCGCATCGGCTTGACGACCCCAAGATCTTGATTTTCAGGAGCCGCTAAATAGGCAACCGGGTCGGTTGCTTTGCCGTTGTTGTAGGCATGATTGAAATGATAGAGACCCCGCCAAACCATTTCCATTGAAATCCGTTCCAGGGGCAACTGCACAGCATCAGCAACCGCATCAGATAAATCGACCAAGACGGCATACAACAACCAAGTGGTTCAAATTTGCAGCTTGATGCCATTGAGGGAACCGGTCCACAGATAGGCCAAGCCCAACAAGCGCTTGACCAGGTGAAAGGCATCTTCAATGCGCCACCGGCGAGCATACAGGTCAGCAACCAGATAAGGGGGCAAGCACTGTGGGTCGAGCACCGAGGTGAGGTAGCGATACCAACCCTTGCCGTTGCGAATGGCAATCAAGCGCAGTCGGAGCAGGGGGTTGCCGTGTGCATCGCAGCCAATGGCAATCACCTGGTCTTGGAGGGGATGGGTAAGTGTCAGTGATTGGAGCACGCGATACTTCAGATTCGCCTGGGCAGCACAGATAAACTGAACCTGCTTGGTGATCAACTGGGACCACCACTCAAAGTCGTAAAAGCCACGCTCAAGGAGGAGCAGAGTGTTAGCGGTGGCTAGTTCGAGCAGTTTGTCGAGAAATTGCGATCGCCCTTCTCAGTATTGGTGGGGGAACTATTCGTAGAATCAAATCTTGAAGTTCTGAGACTGTTCTGAATTTGTGTAAGCGGTCTAAAATCCCAGTAACTTAGGAGACCGCATCATGGCACGGAAGAAGAAAGAAACCAGTCAGGTTGATGAACTGCTCGATGATCGGTTGGCTGATTGCCATAGCCCAGAGGATATTCTGGGTGAATCTGGGTTACTCTATTTCCTCATGTCTCTCGCGTCTGTCAGGGGGTGATTTTTGATAGTGTCCAAACTGTTCGAGACCTAATGGCAACCGCAACCACTCGCACAGGTCTTCATGTATTTACGACGATTCTCGACAAAACCTATCAAACAGGTCGAAAAGTCACTGACGACTTCAAATCAAACGTGCAGATTGTCTTTGATAAATTCTTGCCGCAATGGAACTACACAGCCAAACCAGAATTACAGGTTATTGGCTGAATGTCGATTACTGTCTACCAATGACCTATTACCTAATTACCTGCGTAAGTCCTAATAATGGTGGAATGAATCCTGGTTCGCTGGGTGACAGTCTCCTGGCTAGTTAGCCTGATAGCCTCATGAGGAAACGATGAGACTAAGCAAAAACAATCAATCAGACGTTATGGTAGCAACTCCCTCAAAACCAACCGCTAACGCCTCAATCAGTGCATTTGGAGCAGCCAGAGCGACGATTCAAGGAATCCCGCTGACTCCTGAAGATGTTCACAAGCTCGATGCATACTGGTCTGCCTGTAATTACCTTGCAGTCGGCATGATTTATCTGCGCGAGAATCCGCTGCTGCGATCGCCGCTGCAGGTTGAACACATCAAAAATCGCCTCTTAGGTCATTGGGGGTCGAGTCCTGGGCTGTCCTTCGTGTATGTCCATCTAAATCATGTGATCAAAAAATATGACTTGAACATGATCTATCTGGCAGGTCCGGGACACGGTGCTCCCGGCGTGCTAGGTCCGGTGTATCTGGAAGGCACCTACTCCGAGATTTATCCCGACAAGAGCGAGGACGAGGAGGGCATGAGAACGTTCTTCCGCCAGTTCTCCTTCCCCGGCGGTATTGGCAGCCACTGCACACCCGAAACGCCCGGCTCCATTCACGAAGGCGGTGAACTAGGCTACAGCCTCTCCCATGCCTACGGAACCGTGTTCGACAATCCAGACCTGATTACCGCCGTGATGGTTGGAGATGGCGAATCCGAAACGGGACCGTTGGCAACGGCCTGGCACTCCAACAAATTCCTCAACCCGATTCGAGACGGAGCTGTGCTGCCCATTCTGCACCTGAACGGCTACAAGATTAATAACCCGACAGTGCTGTCTCGCGTCAGCCATGAGGAGTTGGAAGACCTGTTTAAGGGATATGGCTACACGCCTTATTTTGTCGAGGGCAGCGATCGCGACTCCATGCACCAGGCAATGGCGGCAACGCTCGATCGCTGCATTCAGGAAATCAAAAAGGTTCAAGCAGACGCCCGCCAAACGGGAGTTGCTACACGCCCTCGCTGGCCGATGATTGTGCTGCGATCGCCGAAAGGCTGGACGGGACCGCAGGACGTAGACGGACACAAGGTTGAAGGCTATTGGCGGGCACACCAGGTTCCACTCTCAAAAATCCGCCAGAATCCCGAACATTTGAAACTTCTAGAAGACTGGTTGCGCAGCTACAAACCCGAAGACCTGTTTGATCAAACTGGCAAGCTGATTCCGGAACTAAAAGAGCTGGCCCCGACTGGGAACCGACGCATGAGTGCCAATCCCCATGCCAACGGTGGACTGGTGCGCAAAGACTTGAAACTGCCGGATTTCCGCCACTACGCGGTTGATGTTCCCCAACCGGGTTCACTGGAAATCGAAAATACCCGCGTCCTGGGCGTTTTCCTGCGCGATGTGATCAACGCGAACTCAACCAACTTCCGCGTCTTTGGTCCCGACGAAAACACCTCCAACAAGCTGACCGCCATCTACGAAGCCAGCAAGAAGTTTTGGATTGCCGAAT
>JAAUSG010000022.1 GCA_012034055.1 Leptolyngbyaceae cyanobacterium RU_5_1
GCGCAGCGCTCAAGACGGTGAGTCCTTACATCACCCGCCATCTCAAGCGTTATAGGCGATTATGTATGATTCAAGCAGATTCCTTTACCGTTGGAAGAGGCTATTCTCTTACCGATTCAATTGGATGAACAGCAATTGGAGTAGGGATTTCCAGCCCATCTTGCACTTTTTTGCCCGTATGTCGGCTCAACCCCTGGAGTTTTTGGGTTTGTAAAGCTTGTTGTACATAGTCCATTCGTGCTTGTGCAAACTCAACAGGCAACATGTCGTAAATGTTTGTACCCGTCGTCACCATCTCTGCACGTAGCAATTTAACACTACTGCCTTTAGCAACGCTTAAATAGGTACCATCTCGGTTTATCCGAATCAGCAAATCTGGAATTGCGCTGATAATAGCCTGATTTGTGGCTTCACTTTGACGCAAGGCTTCTTCAGCATGTTTGCGATCGCTAATATCACGAGCAACCCAGACAACCGAATTATCTGAAAGTGGTGAAACATTTGCCGAAAACCAAATGTTCTGTCCGCTAATTTCCAGATTATATTCAACATTGCTGGTTTGCTGAGTCGCAAGCACTTGCTGGATTGTGTTAGCAAATTTGTCTGCCAGATCTGACGGCAGCATCTCATAGATCGTCTTGCCCAGTAATTCAGGGGCTGGTCGATATAACAGCGGGGTTTGAGTGGTTGGAATTTTGAGGTAGCGACCCTGGCGATCGAAAATCAGGACAACATCTTTCATCGAGGTGAATAATGCTTGCAGTTCTGCCTCAGACTGTTTCAACGCCCTGGCTAGAGTTGGGTTGGTGCTCGTCCAATGCAACCAAAGTGCTTGAACAATCCGCTGGTTGACCACAACACGACCGGCAGTGATGATGAGCAAGCTAATTCCTAAAAGGAAGGCAAAAACTCCCAGATATTCGCTATTGATGGTTAGAGGAAGACTCGACATTGGTAGAACATGCCATCCAGTTTCAAACAGAACTTGAGAGAAAAGTTGGTGGGAGATGGCAATGTAGACGATCATTTGCCTTTAAGCAGAGTCTCTGGAGTGATTTGACAGCGCAATGAATTTCTATTGAAGAGTCCATTTTTACGTAGCGGAAATCGCTCTTTCAACCCAAATTCTGCGTAAGTGTAGATGACCTGATCATGAGAATGCCAATGCAGCCAGAGAAACTGAAATCCGTACCCTAAGTTGTACTTAAAACAACAAAATAAACCTTGTCCACATCCAGATCTGGAGTTTTTCTGAAGGGAAAGTACAGATTCCGAGCTGGACGTGGTTTAGGCTGGTAGTCGGTAGTGGGTAATCGGCTCGATCGCATATGACCTGCATGAATTCAAAACAATCATGGATTGTCTGGATTAAATTATTGCTAATCTTAATTACTCTATTCAGGGAATCCTTAGGAGACTAGAAAAAATAACCTGAACAGACAAGGGGCTTAAGCCCTTGCTCGGCAAGGCTATGAACTGAAAAACGTTCAACTTATTCTTGCTAAACTCTTTAGGATATTTCCAGCAAACAAAATACCTGTAAGGGCAGGTTGGGCACTAAAGCTATCGGCTTGATACAAAGACTTTGGCAAAACCTGCCCCCTACCAAACGGTATATTTTCTTTCAGAAATCTCCTTAATTCTTAGCCAACCTGATAGACGAAATGTAAGGTTGTCCAGGTATTGACATCAAGCACGAACGCATCGGGTGCACTGACTGGGCTGGTTGCTTGACTGTCCCGGTGCAGATCGTCCAGGATGGCTTGAGCCACCTCTAGCGGGTTGGAAATTGGCATCACGGTTGAGGTTGCATTGGCAGATTGTGTCCCGGTTGCGAGTGCGGCGAGGCTTTGGGCAAATGGAGCAACGCTGCAGATCAAATAGGCTGCAGCCAGTCCAGGGGGTCCTTGAAGCGTCCAGTCGGCTCCCGCAGCGGCGATCGGCAGAGTCACAGTCGTTTGGGGCGCGATCGCCGCTGCAGGCTGCTCCGATTCCAGCTCAGAATTCAACGGGCTGGTCGGGGTGTGCAACGAGACGAGGTTGTTGGCGCTGTCCAGCACCAGCAGCAGCGTATAGATTGGCTGAGGGTTTTGATTCTCAACGCGATAGCGAATTCGGCTGCCCATTGGCACCTGCAGCAAGTCTGCTGTTGGCACCGAAACCGGGGTGGGTTGAGCCGAGGCGGGTAAGGTTCGCATCGTTTCACGTTGTCGCAGGAGGCGTTCCTGGGGAGCCAGCATCTCCAGAGTTGCCCGCACCTTAAGCTGGGATGTGTCTTGATTAACGGTTAGGTTTAACAATTTGGCTGCCAGTAAGGTTTGCAGCTTGGGAACCAATCGGCGCACAGCAACCTTCACAGCCTCTCCGCCTTCCCCGGTCGTGTTGAGAATGACATCTCGACCCAGCGAAAACAGCCCGTAACTGCTCTGCACCGAGAGGGACGCGGAGGACAAGGATGCGAGTTGAGTTTGCTTGGTCGGGACTTTGCTGAACAGGTAGTCAGCGGGCTGTTCACCCGCGATCGCGGACGAAATGTGTGGCAGTGCAGAGAACGCACTAATCGCATCCACCCGTTCAATTCGTTCCAAACTGCCATCCAGCGCCACCGTAAGTCCAATATTGCGCGGCAACACCCGCACCGTCTCCTGCACCAGTTGCCCCACTTGAATCAGCGGCATCCCTTCTTCTGCACTGGTCGCAGCGTTGGTGCAGCAAACGGTTGCCTTAGCGGTTAGTCCTTCACGAGCCGTAATTTGCAACTGCGCTGTCTCCAGTGCCGAATTGGCAGTCGTTTGGGAATCGGCAACCGGAAGCAGCTTAAACAACGAATGTATCCCGTACTGTTCCAGTAGCGGGGCTGGCAGTCCACCTAACCAGAGCTGCACGGTTTTTCCGGTTTCATCCACGGAGATGACCGTTCCCTCGGCACCCACTGAGGTGGTCGAAAAATAGGGCGCGATCGCCAGCGCTTTACTTTTTTGCCCCCTGAGCTGGGGGTGTTGTTGGTTCACCCGTTGTCTAACCTGCTCTGCCACTTGTCCCAGGCTGATCTGTACGCTTGTTGCAGGGGTTGACTGCCAGAGAGACTGGGTTAGAGCATAGGTAAACAGTCCAGCGCTAAATCGGTTCCAATTAGCTTCGGTTGCCCATTGCTCCTCATCGGTTGCCGCCAGAATCACTCCTGGCAATTGGTCAAAAGGTTGTGCCGCCGATTGACGATTCAGGTTTAATCGACTCAGCAGTTGGGTTTGCAAGGACAGCTCTACATCGGTCGGTTGCGCCGTCGAAGGGTTGTGATGGGAGCGAATCCGCAGGTTGCCCTGCAGCGGATTACCCGGATAGGTATAGCTGGTGTCCAGAATCGTCGTCACCTGATCAGTTTTCAGCGATCGCAGCAGCAGCCCCAGCGTATCCCGCAGCATGTCGCCCACGATCGGAACTTCTCCGCCCGGTATCGGCGCATCTGCCATGACTAAACTGGGTTGCTCTGTCTCCGCTGCACTCTGTGCAGGCAGAATGCTGCCAAATCCACTGAAGTGAAACACCACCACATCTCCAGATCGGGCTTGCTGAATCAGGTGCTCCATAAACGCCGTTTCAACCGCTGCTTGCGTTGCCTGCTGATCCGTCAGCGTGATAATATCCGTGGACTGAAACCCAAACCGATGGGTTAACAGCTCCCGTTGCAGCTCTACATCCGTAACGCAACCTTCCAAAACCGTTCCGCCTGGATACTGATTAATTCCTACCAGCAGCGCTAATTTACGCGGAGTTGGTGCCGCCAACACTTGCCGATAGCGATCGCCCATCATCCATAGCCCAGATTCACTGACCCCCCAAGCCGCCAGCGCTGCCCCAAGTTGCTGCAGAAAAGCCCGTCGCGTGAAACCCATACTTCTATCTAATCCCTCACCCCACCCCATGAACTACTGGCTAATGAAGTCTGAACCCGAAGCTTACAGCATTACAGATCTGGAGCGCGATCGCGAGACCCTTTGGGACGGTGTGCGCAACTATCAAGCCCGCAATTTTCTGCGCTCCATGCAGCCGGGTGACCTTGCTTTTCTCTACCACTCCAGCTCTACTCCACCCGGCATTGTTGGGCTGATGAAGATCGCCAAACCGAATATTGTCGATCCGACTCAATTTGATTCCAAAAGCAAATACTATGACCCCAAATCCACTCAGGATGCTCCCCGCTGGCAAACTGTGACGGTGGAATTTGTCGAGACGTTCCCGAACATGATTTCGCTCGATGTGCTGCGCCAGACGTTCAACCCCGACGATTTTGGGGTAGTGCGGCAGGGCAACCGACTATCCGTAATGCCAGTTTCGGAAGCGATCGCCCAACAAATTTTGAAAATGGCAAGATAGGGGGTGTTCCAATTTGCTGAAACCTCAATATCCTGGTTGAACTCGATGTGAGAAGTTGGGGATCTGAGCCGCGATCGCCCTAATCCGCACTTGTCTGAATCCTTGGCTGCGTGAGCTATCCCAGGCAGTTTGAGCGGCATCGGCAAGGCGAACTCCCAGCGATTCAATTTCAGCCAGAACCACGTTCCAGTTCTTCTCGGCTTCCTTCTGAACATACTGGAAGGATTCCTCGATGCGATCGCGATCGATCAGCTTGTCCTTCTCGATCGCTTCCCGCGTTTGGCGAACGGCGTTGAGATAGGTTTCGCGAGTCAAGTCACCAGCCGCCTGGATTTCTGCCTGTGCCCGCTTTTTAATCGCCTCAATCAACGCCGCCGTTTCATCTTTCACGTCATTACCCTGAGTAGATTGGGTTTCGACTAAACCACTGGCTTCAGTGCTGATCGGTGTAATTGCAGAAGTATCGTTGGGTTGTTCGGTACTCATAGTAGGTCTCCACAGGAATGAGAAAGTAACAGAATGTTACTCCGTTCATTGTCATCTTAAAAAGAACTTGGACGTTTGGGCTTTCTCTAAACCGAACAAGGTTTAGTTCCCAGTCCCGATTTTTCCAAGTCAACGGAAATTCTGGCTTTAGCGATTGTTGTTACTGAAGCTGACTTGATTCCTGGCGATCGCACAACACCCTAAAACAATTCACGATGAAACGCCCAATTCTAAAATCGTCTAACCCGATCTGGTGGTTTCTAACCCTCCTATACGCAGGCACGTTCCTCACCATTTTGATACTCGCCTACAATGGCAAACTACCTGTGTTTCTGACCCAGAATGATAAACTTGCTCACCTGATCCTCTACTGCATTGCCACCTATCTAGGACATCGAGTCATCAACTGTCGTCAAATGAAACTACTGGGATACGCAGTGCCGCTATTTCCCATCCTGTTTGCCATCTTCACCATTACAGAAGAAGCAATGCAATCCCTATCGCCCAATCGCAGCCTGGATGCAATGGATTTGATTGCTAGTTTGCTGGGAGTGGTTTTGGGTTATTGGTTGGCAGCAAGGGGAACGGGGGGAATAGAAAATAGGAAATAGGGAATGGGGTGGATTGAATCTAAACCACGTCCAGCTCGGAATCTGTAGCTTTCCCTTAAGAAAAACTCCAGGTCTGGACGTGGACAAGGTTTAAGTGAAAACTGCTGTAGGTTCAACATCGACCTTTGCCGGAGTATGAGATGCTAAATCGATTTTTTTATCATTTGCTAGGCAGTGCGTTGGGATTTTCCAACGTAATACATTCAGAGATTCGATCCGCGATCGCCATTAGCCTGGGAGCCATTCCTGGAGCACTAAGTCGCTACTACTTAACCGTTGTCTTGAGCCAATGGTTAGGAACCAGATTCCCCTACGGTACTTTTGTGATCAACATTACAGGTGCTCTAATCCTGGGCTTTTTTGTCACCTTCACCCTGGAAAGAGCGATCGCCGCTCCAGAGTTGCGTCTATTGGTTGCAGTCGGTTTTTTAGGGTCATATACCACCTTCTCAACCTATGCTCTGGACACCTCAAATTTGTTGCAGTCAGGAAACAAATCCGCAGCGCTGATTTACTGGCTCGGAAGCGCCACCCTTGGATTTATCAGCTTGCAAATTGGCAGTCTGCTAGCAAAACGAATCGCATGAACCCCCATGTTTACTCCTGACCCCTAATCCCTAACCTCTAACCCCTAGCGCCTTTTTAGCTCGACCAAGCAGCCGTGTGCGATCGTCGAGTCCGTTCAAGCCGCCGTTAATCATCTTCGTAATCGTTTCAATATCATCTCTATCCGCATCAGGATTCAGCTTTCGTGTGCTCCAATACCAGGCACCAATTCGAGAGACTAGCCTGAGATCGGCTGCTCGTCTGGGGTTATTGACAAGATCAAACCCCAGCTCTCTGCTAGCGTCAGCATAGTTCGTTCTGCCGCAAATTCCAATCAACCCTCGACACTTGAACCGCTGACCATCCCCCGGATGAATATTTCCCAGATCTAGCCGTCCTTCGTAATCTTCACCGGAGGCATATTCCTCCAATGCATTGAAGCGATCGCTCTCATGAGCTACTTGAGCTAAAAAATGAGCCTGTCTCAATCGGGTATTAATTCCAAACTCTGCCATTGCCTGGTTCAGGTAAGGAAGCAGTTGAGTCAACTGTTTTGGATCAGCCTCAGGAGCAATTTGCGTCATTTGCTCAACGGTGATCACTGGAGCGACCACTGGAACGACTACTGGACTAGTTGATGGAGCAACTGTCGGAGTTGGGGTAGAGCGTAACAGGTGAATGACTCTGCCCGACAGAGCAATACATAGAGTTGTCAGTGCAACCGCCGCGATCGTCCAGCAATATTTCCTGAAAATACCCGCCGCTTTTTGCTGCTCAGGTCGATGATTCCGCCGTTTTGCAAAGGCTGCTTTGATCATGCGTTAGATGCGCCAATGATTCCTTGCACATCCTACATCCAGGATGACGAAAAAGTTTTAAGCTTGCGATACATGAAGGTTCTGATCCTGTATTTAACGTCTCCTTACAAATCGCCAAAAGACTTGAACTGAGCAATTACGCCCTATATAGCGGCTTTCATTTGCGTGGAATACACTCACCGTACGGACGTATAGCCTGCGGCATGGCTTCGCTAGCGCGCAGCGTGTCCTTCGTCCCTACGCCTGTACTTCACTCAATCGTTTTCCAGTCATCACTAGTTGAATCCCACCTTTAGGCGCAAGCGTAAACCCGCGACGCTCCAACTTAACGGGTTTATCATTTGCTAAGGCAAGTTGATACTTGGATACAACCGTTGCCAAAACCAGCTTTATTTCTAACTGAGCTAAAGCATACCCCAAACAGCGCCGATTTCCACCCCCAAAGGGGAAGTATTCAGAAGGGGAGTATTGCCGCTCTAGAAATCGTTCTGGTCTGAATTGGTGGGGTTCAGGATACAAGTCCTCGCGAGAATGAACGAGGTAGATGCTGGGCAATAAAACGGTCTCAGCGTCAAACCTGTATCCCGCAATCTTCATAGGCGATTTAGTAATGCGTGCGAAAATCGATGGCAGAACTGGATACAGGCGTAGGGTTTCTTGACACACGGCTGTTAAGTAGGAAAGGTGAGCAATCTCCATCGGATTCGGATTCTCCCCTAAGCTGTCCAGTTCATGGAGCAGTTTTTCACGAACATCTGTCTGCTGATGAATTTGGTAAAAAGCCCAAGCCAAGATTGTTGCCGTGGTTTCATGTCCAGCAAACAAAATTGTCAGTAGTTCATCTCTCAATTCCTCATCGGTCATCGCTTGCCCGTTTTCATCCCGCGCTGCCATGATCAAACTCAGAACATCTGCCTGTCCTGCATCACCATTCGTTCTTCTCTCCTCAATCTCTGCTTGAAGCAGATCATGAATGTGGCGTTGTCGCTGTTTCATCTGTCCCCAAGGCGTCCATGCTCCCCAATCCTGCTGTAAGAACCGCAAAAATAACATGCTAGAGCGGCTGGGAGAATCAGTCATATTAGTCCAGGCGGCTAAGAGGGGTTGCAGTTGTTGGTAGCGTTTCCCGCCGCTCAAACCAAAGACAACTTGCAAAATCACCTCAAGACTAATCTTTTGCATGGCAGTCCGAGCGACAAAATGATGACCAACTTGCCACTCGCTGGCAATGTGTTCCGTGATCTTGCAGATTTGTTTGGCGTAGGTTTGTAGCCTTTCTCCATGAAAAGCGGGCATTAATAATTTTCGTTCTCGTCGATGGCGATCGCCATCCATCAACAGCAGAGAATTTTGCCCAAGCAGGGGAATTGCGAGGGTGTTCCCACTCCCCACATCAAACTGTTTGGGGTCTTGGTTAAAGATTTCTTGAATTGCCTGTGGGTCGCTAATAATCACAAACGCCCCCAGTCCACTTAACCGCATCGTAAAAATGTCACCATACTTTTGACGGTAGTAGTCCTGAAATTTAAGCGGATCAGCAATCCAACTGATTAGCTGCAACCAAGAAGGACGGGTAATGCAATTCGGTAATTGACTCAACATGATGCTTTCCCTCCTGAATAATCTACATGGCTTAACTCCGTAACAGGAGAACAAGATCAATGGTAACGGTGTCAGGTTCGGTTTAGCATCCCGATGGAGGCTTGAGAAACTGCTTGGAATTTGGTAATAAACGAGCGAGATGAGAAACTAATCGGACACGTTGCAACCGCAATTCAACAACCGCTCTAATTAGGTGCTAATTGATGCCAGAGACCCTCTTGCGCGATCGCTCGATCAACTCCCGCTGATTTTGGCAGGGCCCATCCTGCGTCGCACGGAGGCGGATGCGGTTACGGTTTGGGTTGCCCTGCAACACGCTGGCGACGTCACACTCCAGATATACGCAACGGTGGATGGCAAGGGGTTTGTGCTTGATGAGCAGATGCTGGAGGGAGTTGGTGCCACGGTTGCGATCGGCAAGCATCTTCATATCGTCGCTGTGACTGCCAAACCCTTAAATGGCAACTATTTGGAGCCTGATCAAATCTACGCTTACGACCTAAGCATTTCCCTTCTCCCCGTTTCCGGCACCCCTCTCCCAAGGTTGGGAGAGGGGATGGGGGTGAGGGCTGATGGGATTAGCACTCAGCACACTCTGCAACACGCACTCACCTCGGCGCTGTTTCCCGATGCTCCGATCAGCTACTTTGATCATCAACTGCCGACGTTTGCCCTGCCGCCAAACCACTTGAGCCAACTGAAAATTGTGCATGGTTCCTGCCGCAAGCTGCACGGCAAAGGGCACGATGCCTTGCCGATTCTGGACGACCTGATTCAGGAGAACGCTGAATGGTGCGATCGCAGACCTCACCAACTCTTCCTGACAGGCGATCAGATCTACGGCGATGACGTGGCCGATCCGTTGCTGTGGGCATTAACCGATGCCGGAGATGCGTTGCTGGGCTGGGAAGAGTTGTTGCCGTTTCTGCAGCCAACCCAGATCGGCGAGACCCACCTGACCGCTAAACAGCTCAAACCTGGGCAGCGCAGCACCATTGCCGAAATTGAGGGTGGTTTTACGGCTGGACTACACAACAAGCCGGAGTACGCCAAAAGCCATCTATTTAGCCTGGGAGAATACTGCGCCATTTACCTGTTTGCCTGGTCGCCGGTGCTTTGGTCAACTCCGTTTCCCAAGGGGCAGGACTTATATCAACACTCTAAACAGTCCAAACAATGGGACAAAGAGCTGAAAGAGCTGCAAACCCTTGCTCATACGCTTTGGAAGGTGCGGCGATCGCTGGCCAACATCCCCACCTACATGATTTTCGATGACCACGATGTGAGCGACGACTGGAACTTGAATCAGTCCTGGTGTCTACGGGTGTTGGGTAAACCGTTGGGCAGCCGCGTCGTTCAGAATGCCCTGCTGGCCTATGCCCTGTTTCAAGCGTGGGGCAATACCCCCGACCAATTCCAAACTGGGCAACCCGGTGAATATTTGCTCAAGGCAGCCGTAGATTGGTCTGCCTCGGCAGGAACGGATAGGGTCGCAGGTGACGAGATCGCGGACTATCTCGGATTACCTTGCCCAGATCCACTCACTGGACTGCCTCAGCTGCGATCGGATGAAGACGTGCTTGTGCTCGATCGCACCCCACACGCCTTAACCTGGCACTACACTGTTCGCAGTGCTTGCCACGAAGTCATTGTCCTGGATACTCGCACCTGGCGAGGATACCCAGCGACAGACCGGGCAACCGCTCCTGCGATGCTGCTCAGCCCGTCTGCCTTCAACCAGCAAATTCGCCAACCCTTGCAGCACCCCGAATCACTTGTGCAGACTGCCACACCCCACACCCTACACCCCACACCCCACACCCCATTTTCATCGCTCAAACAGGAAAAATTCTCCACTGTCCCAGCCACCTTCGTGATCGCACCCACTAATCTGGTGAGTTTGCAGCTCATCGATTGGATTCAGCAGTGGAACCTGAAGCAGCGTAAGGTTTACAGCAACGACGTTGGTGATGCTTGGAATATTCATAAATCTGCATTCGCCAGGCTGCTGGCAACTCTGTTCGAGCAACGCCATCAAATTATTGTTCTATCCGGTGACATTCACTACGGCTCTGCAGTTCGTTTGGATTACTGGACGTGCGATCCAGACCTTTGTCAGGGCGAAGTAGTGGGTTATGATTCATCGATCCAACGTGAGGATTTCCGTCCAACGACTTCGCCCCTACGGTATGAACCCCGGATCTTGGCACAACTTACCTCTAGCGCGATCAAAAACTCGGAGTTGAAAACGCAACTGGTTCACACAAAGCTGAAGTCGCTGCTGCCAGAACGCGATCGCCACTGGATTGGCTGGAACAATCCCTTGAACGAACAGGAAATTTCAACCCAAACCAATTTCTTAGTCGCCCCATTTCAGTCATCTAGATCCCCCCAACCCCCCTTGATGAGCGGAGTGAAGGAGGGATCTCCCGACTGGCACTACCACATTCACTGGATTCAACGTCAACCTGCCCAAACACCTCCCTGGGGACGCAACGTAGCCTGGTTGAAACCCTCTCATTCACATCGCGGCGGATGGCTCCAGCGACTGACCCGCTGGATCAAACAACTTTGGCAAAACCGCTGGCTGCAGGACGGTAAAGAAGTCGTTGGTCTCAATAATCTGGGACTGGTTCATTTTGTCCATTCGCCACACAGTGCCCAGCCCGTGGTCACACAAGACCTCTACTGGTACGCCCCCTGGAAACTGAACCGCATCGTTTTCAGCCGATTTCAGGTATCGTTGCAACAGGGGGAGGAAAGGTAGGGTTCAGGTTTCAGAACCGGGCATTTCCTGACACCTAACACCGAATACCTATTCACCCACTTCAGTCGGTGCAATTAAAATGAACAATCGTAGGATGGGTTAGCGAAAAGCCCTACGGGCATACCAGAAAAGCGTAACCCATGCTGCTCAAGGGATTGATGCGTTACGGCTGTGCCTAACACATCCTACGTTTATTTATGTCTACTTACTTAGTTGGAGACGTAAAAAATGGGGGTTCTGGAGAAGGACACTGCAGCTATTCAGGCAGCACAACACGGGGTAGCGGTGTGCGATCGCAGCGATTGGGGGCGTCTGAAAATCACCGATGCTGACCGGCTGAACTTTCTGCACAACCAGAGCACCAATGACTTCAAAAACCTGAAACCCGGTGCAGGCTGTGACACGTTATTTGTCACCTCCACCGCTCGTACCCTCGATCTGGCAACCGCATACGTGTTGGAAGACGCTGTGATTGTGGTAGTGTCGCCCAATCGCCGTGAGTACTTGTTAAAGTGGCTCGATCGCTACATCTTCTTTGGCGACAAGGTTAACCTCACCGATATCACTGCGCAAACCGCCCTGTTCAACCTGATTGGCCCCGACAGCCACACTGTGTTGGAGAAGCTGGCTATCGAGCCAATGCGCGACCAGCCCTACGCGAGTCATCAAGTTGTAAATCTGGTAGGCCAAACGGTTCGGATTGCCGTTGGCAGTGGCTTGGCACTGGAGGGCTACACGCTGATCCTGGATGTGGCGGGTGCAGCGGCCGTGTGGGAATCGCTGATCCAGTCTGGAGCGGTGCCAATGAGTGATCGCGCCTGGGAACAGCTCCGGATTCAGCAAGGGCGTCCGGCACCCGACCGGGAACTCACCGAGGCCTACAACGCGGTAGAAGCCTGTCTATGGCAAGCGATTTCGTTGAATAAGGGTTGCTACATTGGGCAGGAGACGATCGCCCGTCTCGATACCTACAAAGGGGTCAAGCAGCAACTTTGGGGGATTCGGTTAAGCGCGATCGTTGAGCCAGGCACACCCATTACCGTCGGCGATGAAAAAGTTGGCGTTTTGACCAGCCTAATTGAACCTGAACAGGGGACTTTTGGGCTTGGATATGTTCGCACCAAAGCAGGTGGCAAAGGGCTAAAGATCCGAGTTGGTAACAGTGAAGGAGAACTGGTAGAGGTGCCGTTTTTGCAACGAGAGCGTCAGCAAGAAATTTGAGACTTCAAACAACGTCCTTCTACCCCGCACCCCGCACCTTCTACTCCAACTGTCTAACCATTGAACAAACCTGCGAATAACGCATCGCCTCAACTGGCTTTCCTCCCAGTAAGTGGCGCTCAACCACCGCAAGCACTTCCTCTGGGCGAACTCGCCAGTACCAAACGTCATCCGGCAAAATTCGCACCATTGGCCCATTCCCACACTGTCCCAGGCAACCACTACCGATCACAACGAATGCAGAGGTTGCTTTCGCCTCAAACCCTGCCAGCACAGCGATCGCCCCCTGCTTCAAACAGGTTCGGTTCTGGCAAACAAACACGTACTTTGTAAGGACTGGTAATTCAGTTGAGGATAGTTCAGGATTGTCCACGTCCATCCACCCCGGAACTGAGAGTGGTGCTGTTGAGCCTGGTAGTCAGTCTAATTGACCTTTGGGCAATGGCGAAACATCCAGCAAGTGCTACAGAGGATAACATAAAAGTTAACTTTCGTTACAAAGCGTTTCAAATGTCACCAGATGCTGATGTAGGATGAACTTTCATCAGCTTCAACGGCCAGATAGGGTGGGCATTACAGAGCTTTACAACGTGGCTGCAATCTCCTCGACAGGGATCAGAATCAGCTCTAGACTGGGATTCAAGCTCTAATGCAACATTCGATACAAAAAATTCATCTCACAACTGACGAGGGGTTTTCCAGTGCAACTTCAACGGGTAGCGGTTAAACGGGCAACGGGTGCTTACGCATTGATGGATAGCTTGACGCGCCACGGCGTTAAGCACATTTTCGGGTATCCGGGCGGCGCAATTCTGCCGATTTATGACGAACTTTACCGCTTTGAAGCACGAGGCGAACTTCAACACATTTTGGTGCGGCACGAGCAGGGTGCGGCCCATGCCGCGGATGGTTACGCCCGTGCAACTGGCAAGGTTGGCGTTTGCTTTGGCACGTCGGGGCCCGGTGCGACCAACCTGGTGACGGGAATTGCCACGGCCCATATGGATTCCATCCCGCTAGTGGTGGTCACTGGACAAGTTCCCCGACGGGCGATCGGCAGTGATGCGTTCCAGGAAACTGACATCTTTGGCATTACCCTACCCATCGTCAAACACTCCTACGTTGTGCGTGACCCCAAAGACATGTCCCAAGTTGTCGCAGAGGCTTTCTACATCGCCAGTACGGGTCGCCCCGGCCCGGTGTTGATTGATATTCCTAAGGATGTTGGCGCAGAAGAGTTTGACTATCTGCCCGTGGAACCTGGTTCTGCCAGGCTACCCGGATACCGCCCAACCGTGAAGGGACACCCCAACCAGATTGCCAATGCACTGAAGCTGATCCGGCAGGCAAAGCAACCGCTGTTCTACGTTGGGGGCGGCGCGATCGCGTCCAATGCTTACACGGAAATTAAAGAATTGGCAGAGCAGTTCAACCTGCCCGTCACCACAACGCTGATGGGGCTTGGCTCCTTCGATGAGCACCATCCTCTCTCGGTGGGGATGTTGGGGATGCACGGCACCGCTTACGCCAACTTCGCGGTGATGGAATGTGACCTGTTGATTGCCGTAGGTGCCCGCTTTGACGATCGCGTCACCGGTAAGCTGAACGAATTTGCCTCCCGCGCTAAAGTCATCCACATTGACATCGACCCGGCTGAGGTGGGCAAAAACCGTGCCCCTGAAGTGCCAATTGTCGGAGATGTCCGCAATGTATTGATTGACCTGCTGCGCCGCAGCCAGGAGGATGGCGATACTCCTGATCCAGACCGTAATCAAGCCTGGCTGAACCGAATCAACCGCTGGCGGGAAGACTACCCGCTGGAAGTACCTCACTACGCCGATAGTCTGTCGCCTCAAGAGGTGGTCGTAGAAGTGGGTCGCCAGGCACCCCACGCCTACTACACCACTGATGTGGGCCAGCACCAGATGTGGGCCGCCCAGTTTCTTAAAAACGGTCCCCGGCGTTGGATTTCCAGCGCTGGCTTAGGCACAATGGGCTATGGAATGCCAGCCGCAATGGGTGCCAAAGTCGCATTGCCAGATGAGCAAGTAATTTGCATCAGCGGCGATGCCAGCTTCCAAATGAACCTCCAGGAACTGGCAACCCTGGCTCAATACGGCATCAACGTCAAGACGGTAATCATCAACAATGGCTGGCAGGGTATGGTGCGCCAGTGGCAGGAAGCGTTTTACAGTGAGCGTTACTCCCAATCCAATATGCAAGTTGGAATGCCAGATTTTGTCAAATTGGCAGACGCCTTCGGAGTTAAGGGAATGGTGATTCGCTCACGGGATGAACTGCAGGACGCGATCGCCGAAATGCTGTCCTACAATGGTCCTGTGTTGTTGGATGCTCAGGTGAAAAAAGATGAGAACTGCTATCCAATGGTGCCTGCTGGCAAGAACAATGCCCAAATGATTGGTCTGCCAGAACACAAAAAGCTGGAGCAGGCAGCAGAACTCATCTACTGCAGCAGTTGCGGTGCCAAAAACATCTCCACCAACCGCTTCTGCCCTGAATGTGGTACGAAACTTTGAATTGATGACTAATTCCATTCCAGTAGCCGTTCGAGTAGCGATCGCTCAAAGAAATAGGCATCGTGGGTCTCACCCGTGATTTGTTTTGCCAGTGGCATGCGAAGCTGAATTCGGCTGCTATTAAACTTCGGAGCATTGCCACTTTTTGGAGTTGGAGTTTTCGTACTCAGCCAGTCTTGCTCAGAATAGTAATCTTCCCAGGTGACGAGTAAGCGGTTATCTAAACATCTGGCTGCCTCCTCCGAAATCCATGTAGATTTGTAAGACAAAAACTCAATTTGTCCACCCATCGAAACAAACCGAATCGGCTTTGAAATTTTGGAGCGGTAGTCGGCCAAGAGATCAATTCCAACCAATACTCCGGCACTGTGGGCTAACACGGTTACCCGCTCATACTCAGCTTCTTTGAGCACATCTCCCAACGCGATCGCAACTCGTTGACGAATGCGATCGCGGATTCCGCCTACGGTTGATACCGTCTCATCCTGTAAGTAGCGAGCGATAAAATCCATCACATCGACCAGGGATGCAGGCGAGGTCGGCAGAAAACTCAGAATAATGCTAGCTACTGCCCAAATCGGCCAACCTCCCAAGGTTTTTCCGTAAGCCGCCAGGGTTGAACCCCACTCTGCAGGCAGCACCTGTAGCCCAAAAGCGCTAGGGTTTTGTCCAATTGCTACCAACGCAATCACAACATTTCCGTAGTACCAAAGCACCGTCAAAAACAGAATGATTACAATCTGAACCAACAGTAATCTAGATTTTCTTGCTACAAACCAGATTCCAGAAAAAAACCAGTAGATGAACAGAAAGATGCCTCGAACAACTTGATCTTTGACACTGCGATCGCTCAACTTGTCAATCAGGTCTGACCAAAAGATTTCGTAAACATCCAGAAATTTTTGCTCACCTGCCTCAGACTCATAGGTAAAGCGTCTACCACTTTGACCCGCAATTTTCACCTCATCTCGCTCCATCTCAACCGGTTTGTTCTCCAGGCGAGTTGTTAAGCCAACAGCTAAAAAATTCTCTAAAAAATACCCTTTTGATCGGGCATAAAAACCAGGGATAAAAATAACAGCTTCTTTCTGAGATGACATAAATACAGATGCCCTTTACTCAAGAATCATTATGAACATCTGTCTATACTAACCTTCATGAATAGAGGGGCTACCTGTTTAAGCTAGGAGATTTGGGTAGGGCAGGAGTCAGAATTCAGAATTCAGTATCTCTCCTGACTCCTGGCTCCTGACTTCCTTCCTGTCCCTGCTGTCCCGTTTTAAGTTGGCAGCCAATAGAGAGATTTCCAGAAATAAATTACTGAGGCCTTGACCATTTGTCGTAAAGATGCAATGACAGACCGCCAGGTTTTTGCTCCTTAATCATTGCGTTACATTAACACTTGTCAAATGTTTACACTTATTTAGTCTGCTTAAACAATGTATAACTTAGAACAAATTCTAGGAAGTGAATTAAGGAAGTTTGATAATCTTGATTGCTAAGAGGTTCGTTCTAGAAAAGTGTTTTGTCCTCTGAAATCTTTAACTTTCTTCGCCCAGTCTCCAGCAGCTGAATTTCAAACCTGTTACAGAAGAAAACCTTGATACTTGTTTTATAATTATTGTTTATTTAACTAAACAGAAGATCGAAAGCATAGCTTATCTCAATGCTGATATTATTCAATTCAATAACAAGTCCTACCGTATAGGGTGAGTCGAATTTAGCCTTTAACTTCAGGTGGTCTGGAGTTTTGAAGATTTACTTTCCCTAACCGATACAGGGCATATGCCAAAGCTTAGATACGTTCAGATGGTGACATTTGAGCTGTTCTGGCAGGGTTTCGATCGCGATTTCTTGATGAGTTTACAGGAAGGGAGATTATGTCTTACGCACAAACGAGAACCCAGACCAAAGCTGGGTATCAGGCCGGAGTAAAAGACTACAAACTGACCTACTACACCCCAGACTACACACCCAAAGATACCGATATTCTGGCGGCATTTCGGGTCACCCCACAGCCCGGCGTTCCCTACGAAGAAGCTGGAGCGGCAGTTGCGGCTGAGTCTTCTACAGGCACCTGGACCACCGTATGGACCGATTTATTAACTGATCTGGATCGCTACAAGGGTCGTTGCTACGATATCGAGCCTGTGCCTGGTGAAGACAACCAGTTTATTGCCTTCATTGCCTATCCACTGGATCTGTTCGAGGAAGGTTCTGTGACCAATATGTTGACCTCGATTGTGGGCAACGTGTTTGGTTTCAAAGCGCTCAAAGCGCTGCGCCTGGAAGACCTGCGGATTCCTGTTGCATACCTGAAGACCTTCCAGGGTCCCCCCCACGGAATTCAGGTTGAGCGCGACAAGATCAACAAGTACGGTCGTCCCCTGTTAGGCTGCACGATTAAGCCGAAGCTCGGTCTGTCTGCAAAGAACTATGGTCGTGCTGTTTATGAGTGTCTGCGCGGCGGTTTGGATTTCACCAAGGACGACGAGAATATTAACTCTCAACCGTTCCAACGCTGGCGCGATCGCTTCCTGTTTGTTGCCGACGCGATTCACAAGTCACAAGCGGAAACCGGTGAAGTTAAGGGTCACTACCTGAACTGCACCGCTGGCACCTGTGAAGACATGCTGGAGCGGGCTGCATTCGCTAAAGAGCTGGAAATGCCGATCGTCATGCATGATTTCTTTACTGCAGGCTTTACCGCCAACACCACCCTAGCGAAGTACTGCCGCGCTAACGGTCTGCTGCTCCACATTCACCGCGCCATGCACGCCGTTGTAGACCGTCAGAAGAACCACGGGATGCACTTCCGCGTGTTGGCGAAGTGCTTGCGCATGTCGGGTGGTGACCACATCCACACCGGAACGGTAGTCGGCAAGCTGGAAGGCGACAAAGCAATCACCCTCGGCTTCGTCGATCTGTTGCGTGAAAATTACATCGAGCAAGACCGTTCCAAGGGCATCTTCTTCACCCAGGATTGGGCGTCCATGCCTGGTGTGATGGCAGTTGCTTCCGGTGGTATCCACGTCTGGCACATGCCTGCACTGGTGGAAATCTTTGGCGACGACTCCGTGCTGCAGTTTGGTGGTGGTACGCTGGGTCACCCCTGGGGCAACGCTCCTGGGGCAACCGCAAACCGCGTCGCTCTGGAAGCCTGTGTCCAGGCTCGTAACGAAGGTCGCGACCTGATGCGTGAAGGCGGCGACATTATCCGTGAAGCCTGCCGTTGGAGTCCCGAACTGGCCACCGCTTGCGAACTGTGGAAGGAAATCAAGTTCGAGTTCGAGGCTGTTGATACCGTCTGATAACAATTTTGGATTTTGGATTTTGGATTTTGGATTTACAACTATCCAAAATCCAAAATCCAAAATCTAAAATCCAGAATCCCTCATGGATCTCAAGCAGATTGCGAAAGATACGACCAAGACGCTGATTAGTTACCTGACGTATCAGGCAATGCGAACTGTGTTAGCTCAACTGAGTGAGACCGATCCGCCGCGATCGCTCCGGTTGCATGAATTCTCGCTCAGGGAACGAGTTGAGAATAGCGAAGCCTACCTGGAAGCTCTGTTTAGAGAAGATCAGGGTCTGGCGTTTCGGATTCTTACAGTTCGGGAGCATATTGCTGAAGAAATTGCTGAGTATTTACCAGAAATGCTTTGTACCGGAATTCAGCAAGCCAATACGCAACAGCGCTGTCAGCAACTGGAACGCATGACGCAGATTGATCCAACGGCGTCGAATGCTCATCCTGAGCAAGAATCAAATTCTGAAGAATAGTCATTAGTCACTGGTCATTGGTCATTAGTAGTTAGATAAAGAAAATGACGAATGACGAATGACAAATCGCAACCAGCATTACCACCAGTCATTATTCATTTGAGGAACCTATGAAGACATTACCCAAAGAGCGTCGTTACGAAACCTTTTCCTACCTGCCTCCGCTCAGTGATGCCCAAATCGCTCGGCAAATTCAGTATGTAATCGATAATGGGTACCACCCTTGTGTAGAGTTCAATGAAGACTCTGCAGCAGAGACCTATTTCTGGACAATGTGGAAGCTACCTCTGTTTAACTGCTCCTCTCCTCAAGAAGTGCTGAATGAAGTGCAGCAATGCCGCTCGGAATATAGCAACTGCTACATCCGTGTGGTTGCATTTGACAACATCAAGCAGTGCCAGGTGATGAGCTTTATCGTTCATAAGCCTGGCCAGGGAGGTAGCTCTTACCGCTACTAAATATTCCAGTAACTGGCGGTACAGAAGGGTGAGCAATAGTGTTCACCCTTCTTGTTTTACAGAAGTGCCTCAATAGGCTTTGTGCTATCGTGGCTGGTAAGTTGGTAGGTAAAGAAATTATGTATCAGCAGTCTACTCTCTGGGAATACTCAGAAGTATTAGAAGAAGAAGTAAGCCAGCAGCAAGCTAAAGGGGAACCTTTGTCATTGCCTGACGGTGACATTCTCATATATAAAAATCTGTTTAGCAGTACGGAGAGCAGTACTTTTTTTACTAACCTTCTCAACGATGTTAATTGGCAGCAGGATTACATTAAATTGTATGGCAAATCTATTCCCCTACCTAGACTTACTGCATGGTATGGAGATGGTGACAAATCGTATACTTACTCTGGCATAAAGATGAAGCCAAAGTCTTGGACACCTACGCTTCTAGAAATCAAATCAAGAATTGAAAAGCTAGCAGAAATGCGGTTTAACAGCGTACTTCTAAATCTGTATAGAAACGGAAAAGATAGCGTAGCATGGCATAGCGATGATGAACTTGAACTTGGTCAAAACCCACCGATTGGTTCTGTAAGCTTTGGTGGAAGTAGACGGTTTAGCTTAAGACACAAACATAGGAAAGACTTAAAGATTATTGACATTGATCTCACTAATGGAAGTTTTCTTCTTATGAAAGGAGCAACTCAACACTACTGGCAACATCAAATTCCAAAAACAGCAAAGATAGTTCAGCCCAGAATCAATCTGACATTTAGGGTTATTTTTTGATCTACCTGTTAACTGGTTCAATGCACTTGGAGAAGCTTCGCTGAATTAGAAGAACATATATGGAGGATATTTACAGGTGTGTTTTAGAGGGACTTTGTAATGCAAATGATATGAACAGCAATCAAAGTGCATTACATTGCTACCTTCAGTCTTTGAAGCTCTATGTTATCCAGCTACGTCAGTCATATCGAAAATCCCTTGTAGAGGTTGACTATACAGCCTCTAGGATTCAAGCAGCATATTTGCTAACTTACTATCCTCAATATGCTGAAATGACTCTTAATATTCTTAATACTTTAGAAGCCTTACCTTTCAGCCAGCAGAGCATTCATGCTTGTTTTTTTGGTTCTGGTCCAGCACCTGAAGCAGTTGCTTGGGTAACTTACCTAAAAAATAAGTTTCCCGGTGTTGAATATGCTGAAGCTCATACATACGACATTTCAGCAGAAGCTTGGTCATTCAGTCGAGATATTACTAAGCAGTATGTTGCTCCGCCATGTTGGAGTGGACAACTTGTAGTTAATGCTGAAGATGTTAATCTATGCTTACAAGACTCAATACGGCAAATTACATCAATTAAAACCTTAATTAGTGGTAGCAAGCTATTGTAATACAGAACTGCTTGAATGAGTTAGCTATTCAACCCGATGAATTTATCTCGAATTTAGGCTTTATTCTAAATCAGATGCCAAATTATGGAGTTCTAATCGTAGCAGATTTGTCTGAGTATCCTTCAGTTATGAACTTGTTTAAGAGAATTGAAGGGTATGTTAAGAAAGTACCTAGCTTTCAAATTGTTCGTAGCTACACTGAGGGAGCAAGCAGTTTTCGCACATCACTTGCGCTACCAGAAATTATTATAAGCAATCTCTTAACAGGTGAAGAAGATTTAAAGCCTAGAGTAAATGTGAAATACAACTATCTTATTGCTCAAAAAGTTGCTAGATGCTAAACACAGTGATAGACAAATATTATGTGGAGATCTAAGACGTTTACAAAGATACTTTTGTCTGGTTTAGATGAGATTTTAAGCACTTTGAAAAGGCTGAAGTGGGTTGGCAAAATTCGCTCTACAGGTTTGGGCTTGCCAAAGAGAAGGCTTAGTCGTTCAATGGCTGCTAGACCTTTTTGATCGCTATGATTATGCCCTGTCAAGCAACGCTGGCTCAACTGGTTGAGGTTCTGAGTGCCACTCCGCTCGGTTTGTCAGATATAGACCTTGAAACCCTCGCAAACGGAATCACAACCGACACCCGATCGCTCAAACCCGGTGAGGTCTTCCTGGCATTGCGGGGCGAAACATTTGACGGGCACAGTTTTGTGGAGGCTGCGATCGCACAGGGAGCGATCGCGGCGATTATCGATTTTAGATTTTCGATTGCCGATTTTGGATTGGAAAGCACTAATCTAAAATCTAAAATCCAAAATCCAAAATTCCCTTTACTACAGGTTGAAGATACCCTCAAGGCCTATCAAGCGATCGCTCACTGGTGGCGCAATCAATTTGAGATTCCGATTGTTGCTGTTACTGGCTCCGTCGGCAAAACCACCACCAAAGAACTGCTCGCTGCTGTTCTATCCCTCTCCACTCCCCGTACAGACGCGTATAGCCTCCGGCATCCAAGAAACGCGCAGCGTGTCCACAGGACTCTTAATCGCGTCTCTTCCACAATTTCCACTCCTCACATTCTTAAAAGCCAGGCTAACTACAACAACGAAATCGGTGTCCCCAAAACATTACTGGAACTGGAACCTGAGCACCGCTACGCGATCGTTGAAATGGGGATGCGTGGATCTGGAGAAATTGCCTTGTTGAGTCAGATTGCTCATCCTGATATTGCCGTAATTACGAACGTGGGAACCGCACACATTGGACGCCTGGGATCAGAGGCAGCGATCGCCCAAGCCAAGTGTGAACTGCTAGCAGAAATGTCCGCCACGGGTGTTGCTGTTTTGAACCACGACAATCCGTTGCTGATGCAGACAGCCGCCAAGGTCTGGCAGGGAAAAACGGTGACGTTTGGACTGCAAGGCGGCGATGTTTACGGACAGCTGATCAGCCCAGATACCTTGCGGGTTGATGGTCTGGAATTGCCGCTCCCGTTGCCGGGTGAGCATAATGCCCTTAACTATCTGGCAGCACTGGCCGTGGCCAAAGTCTTGGGAGTGAGTTGGTCACCGTTGATGCAGGGATTAGCGGTTGAGCTGCCCGGTGGACGGGCCAAACGCTACGAGTTGCCGAACGACGTGCTGATTCTGGATGAGACATACAACGCTGGCTTGGAGTCGATGCTGGCTTCCCTACACCTGCTGGCTCAGACTCCCGGTCAGCGCCATATTGCTGTTTTGGGGACGATGAAGGAACTGGGGGACGATCGCCTGAATTCCATCACCAAGTCGGTGCAGCCGCCCAACAGCTCCAGTTGGATTACCTACTCATCCTGGCAGATGAGCCGGAAGCAAATGCGATCAAAGAGGGCGCGGGAGCTGTTCCTGCCGAATGTTTTACGAGCCATACGGATGTAGTGAAGCGGCTCCATGAATTAGTGCAAGCGGGCGATCGTCTCCTCTTCAAAGCCTCCCGTGCCGTTGAATTGGATCAAGTCGTCAACCAGTTTTGTCGGGAAAAAGGTGAGAGGTGAGAAGGGAAGTACGAAGGGCGAAGTAGGTAAACAGTGAACGGTGAAAACTGGTAACTAAACCAATGACCAATGACCAACGACTGCTGCATCGGCTATATTAGCCTATTCACAAAGTTCAGTTTATATTGAACACATCAAACAAAGATATGTTAAGCTTGCAGGTATAAGGATAACTGCGGATGTAGTGAACTTGGACAATGACTCTATTCACACCCATGCTGTTCATCAAGACTCCCTTGAACAGAAACACTTCATCGAAGAAGTGGGTCTTCTGTTTGAAACCGTTGGGTTTCCGCGTATGGCAGGACGTGTATTCGGCTGGTTGCTGATTTCCAATCCCCCCCATCAGTCCCCTGGAGAACTGGCAACTATTTTGCAAGCCAGTAAAGGGTCGATTAGTACGATGACGCGACTGCTGGAACAACTGGGATTGATTGAACGAATTAGCCTGCCTGGTCATCGACGAGATTATTTTCGGATCAAGCTGAATGCCTGGTCAGAGCTGACAAAACGACGCACGGCTCAAATCACAGCCTTTCGCAAACTCGCTGAACGAGGTTTAGCGTTGATAGCCGAGGAAACCCCGCAATTGCGCCAGCGACTGCAAGAAATGCATGACATTCATGCTTTTTTTGAGCAAGAACTGCCACGCAGCATTGAACGCTGGGAAGCCGCGCGATCGCAGCCAGTTGGTGCAAACAGTCCAAACTCAGAGGACGATTCGGCTCTGGAAGCACTACACCTCTCCAGGCTGCGATAGGTATACCGCCGGTCTTTTGAGCACTTAAAAAATTCTTTTCTGGTTAAATACCCTGGAGTCTGACTGGATGGGCGAGGTGGTTAGGCAAGCGCCTTTGCGATCCTAAAGTTATCTTCTCCAGGCTGGTATAGCAGTTTCAAACATCGTCATCACGGCAGTCTGCATTTCGATTCAGCACTTTCTAGCCTCTTGCCACCCTGCGCACATTACTCTCCCTGTTCTAAGACCTATGCAACTCCCGCTCATTAACAAAGTCACTAAAAATTCTACTCCCTGGATGATTGGGCTAGTAGCGGCTGGGCTGGTCGGTGTTTCCGCAACCGCTTTTCTGGCTTCCCGTGCAACGGCTCCCAAACAGGACATCAGCGGGTTTACAACGCCCGTGCAGCGAAAAGACGTGACCGTCCGGATTACGGCAAATGGCACCGTTGAACCGGTTCAACGGCTGAACCTGAATCCGAAAGCCGCAGGTCGTCTGGCTGAACTGTATGTGCAGCAGGGCGATCGCGTCAGTCAGGGGCAAATCGTGGCCCGCATGGACAGCGCCGAACTGCAAGCCAAGCATGAGCAAGCCGAGGCAGACCTGTCCCGTGCCCAATCCAGCCTGGCACTGGTGCAAGCGGGAAGCCGCTCAGAAGACATTGCCAAAGCTCAGGCGGAAGTGGCTAAGAATGAAGCCCTGGTCACCCAGGCGCGATCGCGGTTAGATCTGGCAACCGTGCGTGTCAACCGTAGACGTGGACCGGTTGAAGAAGGGGCCATCTCACGCGACAGTCTGGACGAAGCACTCACCGAACAGCGCAACGCCAGAGACAACGTCGAACAAGCTCAAGCCAGCCTCAACGTAGCTAGACAAGAACTGGCCCGCCAGCGCAATGGTTCCCGTCCCCAGGAGATTGACGAAGCGCAGGCTCAAGTTGAGTCAGCACGAGCCAACTTGAAGGCGATCGCGACTCAGCTCGAAGATACCGTGATTCGTGCTCCGTTTGCGGGCATCATTACCCAGAAGAACGCTTCCGTCGGCGACTTCGTCACCCCCACCAGTTTCGCCTCCAGCACCTCCTCCGCAACCTCAATTGTCAGCCTAGCCAACGACCTGGAAATTCTTGCCAAAGTGCCCGAAGTGGACATTGGACAGATTAAACCGGGACAAGCCGTAGAAATTCGAGCCGAGTCCTATCCAGGTCAGACCTTCAAAGGAACTGTCCGCCTGGTTTCCCCAGAAGCCAAGGAAGACCCGACCCAGAAAGGCGTGATTACCTTTGAAGTCCGGATCAAGATGACCACTGGCAAGGACAAACTCAAGTCCGGGATGACCACTGACCTGGCCTTTCTCGGCAAGCAACTGGACAATGCCATGATGGTGCCAACCGTAGCGATCGTCACGAATAAAGGAGAAACCGGCGTTCTCGTTCCGAATCAAGACAACAAACCCATCTTTCAACCCGTCACCATTGGCCCCAACATCGGCAACGAAACCGAAATCATCAGCGGCATCCAGGAAGGCAAACCCGTCTTCGTCGAGCTACCTGCTGGTCAGAAGTTGCAAGACATTATGAAAGGAATGGAGAAGGGGAGTTAATGGATATTCTTGAAAGCGCCAAGATGGCGGGTAAAACACTGACCGCGAATAAGCTGCGCAGCACGTTGACGATGCTGGGAATCATTATTGGCAATGCCTCTGTGATTGCCATGATTGGCATTGGACAGGGGGCGCAGAAGCTGGCATCTGATCAGTTTGAGTCGCTGGGCCCGAATGTGCTGTTTGTGTCTCCGGGTAGCCCGGAAGCGAGTCGGCGGACGTTTGATTTACCGAGGACGCTGGTCTTGGCAGATGCGAAGGCGATCGCGGCTCAAGTTCCCTCGGTTCAGGGAGTCGCACCCCAACGCCAGAGTCAGCTCCCGGTGGTGTATCGCAACCTGAACACCAGTTCCCTGGTGTTGGGAGTAACGCCCGAGTTCCTGCCCGTTCGCAGCTTTGATGTGGCAAAGGGGCGATTTGTAACCGAGCAGGATGTGGAGCGCAACACGCAAGTCGTCGCTCTGGGGGCAGATTTGGCAACCCGCTTCTTCGGCAACCAGGATCCCATCGGTCAAGAAATTCGCATCAAAGGCATCACCTTTCGCGTGATCGGCGTCATGCAGCCCAAAGGAGCCTTCCTGGGCAACAACCAGGACGATACCGCATTTGTACCGATCACCACCCATGCCAATCGCCTGACTGGGCGCACCTCCCCCTACGGCTTGGATCTCACCTTCATCGCGATTTCGGCAAAAAATGAAGCCAGCATTCCCGCTGCCGAATTTCAGGTTACCAACCTGCTGCGGTTGCGCCATAAAGTCACCGACGAGGATGATTTCACGATTCAAACGCAGAAGGACATCCTACAGATTGTGGGAGCCGTGACTGGTGGATTGACGATCATGCTGTCCGCGATCGCCGCCATTTCCCTGGTTGTCGGCGGCATCGGCATCATGAACATCATGCTGGTTTCCGTTACCGAACGCACCCAGGAAATTGGACTGCGCAAAGCGATCGGAGCCTCCCAGCACGACATTTTGATCCAATTCATGATTGAAGCCGTCATTCTCTCCGCCGCCGGAGGCTTCCTGGGCACCGCCATTGGCGTTGGCGGCATCGTCCTGGTTGGGGCCCTCAGCCCACTTCAGGCAAGCGTCTCCCCGATCGCGATCGCGATCGCCACTGGCGTATCCGGCGGCATCGGACTATTCTTCGGCGTCGTCCCCGCCCGCCAAGCCGCCAGGCTCGACCCGATTGTTGCCCTGAGAAGTACTTAGTAAAGGGGATTTTAGATTTTGGATTTTAGATTTTAGATTGAGACCCCTCCTTAATCTCCCCATCTCCTCCGTCCTCCGTCCTCCGTCCTCCGTCCTCCCACTCCCCATGCCCACCACCACCATCATCCGCCTCGAAGACATCCACAAAATCTACGGCTCTGGCGAGACAGAGGTTCGTGCTCTGTCCGGGGTCAACTTAACGGTTGAGCAGGGTGAGTTCTGCGCCATCATGGGGGCGTCTGGTTCCGGCAAATCCACAATGATGAATATCATTGGCTGCCTCGACAAACCCACCTCCGGGCGCTATTATCTCGATTCAGCGGATGTCTCACGGCTGAACGACACTGACCTTGCCCATGTCCGCAACCGCAAGCTGGGGTTTGTGTTTCAACAGTTTCATCTGCTGCCTCAGTTGACGGCGCTGGAAAACGTGATGTTGCCGTTGGTCTACGCCAATGTGCCGGAACGATCGCGCCGCGATCGCGCCGTTGAAGCTCTGACTCGTGTGGGTCTGGCGCACCGGCTGCATAACCGACCCAACCAGCTTTCCGGTGGACAGCAGCAGCGGGTTGCGATCGCGCGGGCGATCGTGGGTCGCCCCGTGTTGCTACTGGCAGACGAACCCACCGGTGCTCTGGACTCCCACACCACCGTGGAAATTCTCGACATCTTTGCTGAACTGAATGCCAACGGCATGACGGTTGTGATGGTCACTCACGAACCAGACGTAGCCAGGCGTACCCGTCGAATTATCTGGTTTAAAGACGGCACCGTGGTGGAACCTAACCTGATTCCCAGCGAACTCAATCAGCTGCTTGCCATAACTTAGCCCATCTGCCACGCCTTCTTGCGATGGGCACGGGCAAGACCCTTTGCCCATCCTACGATGATGGGTAGGTCCTTTGTTGGAAATCTCCTAACGCGCCCAGTTACTGCTGATCCAGAGATAGACAAATAACGCACAAGCCACTAAAGCACCCAACGCCCACTTAACTGCATTTTTGATTAATCCAGCGCTTTGGCTTGCTTTGGCTCCTTGAGCCTGGGCTTGCAACTGATCCCTGAGGGTTTTGATTCTGGATTGAATTTGAGTTTTTAGTGCGCCAGGATTCTTGGCATCGACTGAAAGACCCAACGTATTCAGCTGATCCGCCAGTTTTTTAATGTCTTGAGGAGTACTACGATTGAGTTGGTCTTCGAGCTGTTGTAGTTGAACTAACTGTTGATCGACTCGCTGGCTAACCTGCAAGTCAGTTCGAGCGCTTAACGTTGAGGCTTGTAAACCAACTGAGGGAACCATCACCAGAAACAGGAATGCCAAAAGTAGACAGAGCCATGACAGAATCCATAACACAATTTTTTCAAATGGCTTCCGGTCATAAAACTCACCAAAAAACACTAGAGCAAATCCTAGTAGTGGAACCACAACCCGCTCAACAAATTGGCCAACTGTTTGCAGTCCCCAAGTGGGATCCGAAGTACGAATTGAAGCCAAAATTTGGATGGCATCAATCAGTGCAAAGACCAGTAAGCCATAGCCAATCCAGCGCAGTCTATAGATGGATCGATTTTCGTTCGTGTCGTCGGGTGATACAGCCATAGACGGATTCCTCTGAAAATAGAGCAATTCTCGATTGAGTGAAGTCATTCCCCTTTAAGGGAGTCAAGGGAGTTCAGCTATTCACGCGATCGCTTTAAGGGTTCGGAAAGTTTGATTGCCACCCTTGATGCCAGGAGAACCACGCTGTTTCTAAATCGTTGTAAACTCCCTTGTCTAATGAGACTAGTTCAGATTTGGGGCTTGTCTTTGGTGTAGATAGTTCTAACGGTGTAGACATTAGTGTCCACAGGCATCGGCGATCGATCAAAGACTCCCGACCCAAAATCCAGGGTACTATACGATCCACTCGTAAATCGTGAGTATAGCGATTTTGGGTGAACTGTTGCTCTGTAACGGTACTTTCGCCGCGCGGATTGATGCAAGCCGTCAGATAAGCCCGTCCGTTGCCGGAGACCGTTCCATAGTGTCCTACGCCTGGCTGATACTTAGGCTTTAAACTAGCGTTTGCTGTTTTGATCGCAGTGTAAACGAATAAATAACGACTCACGTTGCCATCACTAATCATGTACTGCAATTCCACATCCAGTGGGCGATCGCCCTACGATAACGGTAATGCTGTCCAAATTTGGAATCAGGATTGGGTTGGATTGAAGTGCTGTCTAGAAACTGCCAGTCTGCAAGGGAAACTGTGGGTGGCAGCGCGTTGGATGGTTTGGCAGAAGTGTCTGATTTTGGAGCGGTGGCCACTTTAGACAACACCAGCAAAACACACCCTAGTGTTGCCGCTAGCAATGAAATCCGAATGGGCTGCCAGGTCAACTTAGGCATTCCCTTCGGCTCCGGAGTCTGGCTTTTGGGTCGGTTGACGCAGGAACGCAAACCAGCAGAAGCATCCAAACAGGAGAACCGCGATCGCCGAAAACATCAGCGATCCAGTTCCCTCATGCCAGTAGTCAAATGCATACTTATCCCCTGCGTTGTTGAGAATTGCCATCAGGGCAACGCGGATGGAGTTGATGACGAAACCGATCGCGATCGCCACCCCAACACACAGCATTTTTTGTAGATGAGAGCGAACTGGAAACATCAACAGAAACAGCACCGAAATATTTAGCATCTGCAGCATGTTGTGAATACCAGAGCAGGCTCCATAGACTTGAACCCTACTGCTGACGGTTGCTCCATGTCCCAGGATGTTCAGAAACACGCCCTGTCGCTGAACCTCAAGTCCTAAGTACCCCAGAATCAATGTCGCAGCTTTAGCTGTGATTTCTGACAAATCAATGGACTGTAAGGTGAGTTCCAGGAATGGATAAATAGCCAGCAGCCCAAAAATCGTGAGTTCTTTCCAGTATTGACGCAGCCCCTTGGCACTGGAGGCCAGCAGTCCTAAGCCGATCGCGGCCACCAGCGGAAATGCCCACCCAGAGCTGCTAGAGTCCGGAGAAGACGCAACTCGCAGCCCCAGTAGAATCAGCATCAAACTCCCAATTGCACTGGAAATCACCCCACTTTGTAGCGTTACGGTTTGATACTTGTCCCACAGCAAAGAACCCGCCGCAACCCAAAACAGAACACTGGTCGCAAATAGCTCAGTATCATCGGCATGACTCAGCAGAGTTAAATGAAGGGCCACCAGTGCAGCCGCGATCGCCAACAGCCAAAACTTCGGCTCCAAATACCTTGACAAATCCATTTTGCTTATCAACTCAGCAGCTTTTTCAGGAATAAGTAAGCGGACACAATTAGACTAAACACTTTGAGTAGGTTGGGTTGAGGTGCGAAACCCAACATCGGGCAGAAGATTGATGGGTTTCGCCATCGCTCTACCCATCCTACAAATAATTAAGGCGACCTCCTTACATTCATTTAGTTTCGCAGCAGAGACGATTCTGTAAACTTCTCCTACCGAACCTTAGTCAAAAATTAACTTAGATTCTTTCAATCGACTATTTGCTACCCTGAGTATCATCGGCATGTGTGGAACAGGTAGTTGCCATGTCTTCGGTTCAAAATCCGGTTATCGCCGTGTCAGAGGAAGAGATACCTTCTCTTCCACCCTGTGATTTGTATAGCGATGAGCCACCGTTGGAAACTGACCTTCATTTACAGCAAATCATCCTGCTTCTAGAATGCCTCAACTGGTGGTGGCAAGATCCCGCAGGGATCAACAAAACTGCACGTAACGACTTCTACGCAAGCGCTAACACCACCATTTACTTCAGTGAAAAGCAGCTTAAGAGCCGAGACTTCCGCGGCCCCGACTTCTTTGTTGTATTGGGCGTTGAACATAGACCCCGCAAGAGTTGGGTTGTTTGGGCAGAAGATGGCAAAACGCCCAATGTAATTATTGAAGTGCTGTCTGAGAGCACAGCAGCCGTTGACCGAGGTTTGAAAAAGCAGCTTTATCAAGATGTGCTCAAAGTCTATGACTACTTCTGGTTTGACCCAGACACATTGGAATTTGCAGGGTTTTGCTTAGTGAATGGGCAGTACCAATCTCTAAAGCCAACCGAGCAGGGCTGGCTGTGGAGCGAACAATTGCAATTATTCTTGGGGATTTATGAGAACAAGCTGCGCTACTTCACCCCAGAAGGGCAGCTGATTCCGTCACTGACAGAAGCGGCATTGGCAGCAGAACAACGGGCAGAGCAAGAAACTCAACGGGCAGACCGTTTAGCGGCCAAACTGCGAGAACTGAACATTGACCCAGACAGCGTGTGATCATGACCGACTCCTTTCAACAATCAAGCCGTGAATGGTGGGCCCAGCGTTGGATTGATGTGCTGGAATCCTTTGGCTGGGTACGACGACTGGCGCGCGCCCGGGTTTATGCGCGTGAAGGCAACGTTCTCAGCATTGAATTTAAAGGTTCGAAAGTCTTCGCTCGCGTGCAAGGCACTGCCCCTGAGCCTTATAAGGTAACACTCTCCCTGGATTCCTTCACCGATGAACAGTGGAGCTACATTATTGAATCCATGTCCCAACGAGCAATTTTCTCTGCCAAACTGCTAGCGGGAGAAATGCCACAGAGCATTGAAGATGTGTTTACGGCAAACGGGCTGAGTCTGTTTCCCTTTACAAAATTTGATATCCATAGCCGCTGTTCCTGCCCCGATCCGGCCAACCCCTGCAAGCATATTGGCGCGGTCTATTATCTGCTGGGCGATCGCTTCAGCGAAGATCCCTTCGTTCTCTTTCAACTGCGCGGTCGAACCAAAGAGCAAATCATCGACGCTCTTCGACAGATTCGGGGTCAAGCAGGCGCTGAACAAAACTCCACTCCTAATCAATCAGACTCTCCCCACCCCTCTCCCCACCCCCATTCCGTTGACTTCGGCGTGAACGACTCCGTCGAGCATCATCCGTTGGCTGAACACTCCGGTAATGAACTGTTTGATCAAGACGCACAGTCGAGAGATCAGCCGAACCGCTCAAGTCGAAGTGATCAAGACGCTCACTCGAACGACACTTACGGCAGCCCACTTCCCACTCCCCTCAACCTGACTCAATTCTGGCAATACACTGACCAACTTGAACCGTCCCTTGTCGTGATTGCTCCGCTACCCGGCAGTGAGACAGTGCTGGATGTATTAGGACCGATTCCACTAAGAACAGAGGACTCTAGTGATACAACCACGGCTCAGACAGTGTCTCAAACAACAATGGATTACCTGAAAACGCTTTATCAAAGCGTCAGCGAACAGGCCGTTCTAGCAGGAATGAATATAGGTGACGGTGAAAAGTAACTCCCGCTCTATTCAAGCGTTGGCGGACAGCATCGCGGCGCTAACCAATGATGTCCATGCTCTTACTGACGAAAGCAGGAAAGCTCAGTCCGAAAGAGCAGAATTTAGACAGGCGATGCTGGGTATACTACTTCGCTTTCTTCAGCGCCAGGAGCATATCAACCTGCCCGGTGGTTGGCTCAGGTTGAGTAGAGGTAACGGCGAGACCGCGAATAGAGTTCAGAACAGCGGTATATTCAGGGGGGACAGGGGTTTGAGTCATGGTGGCAAATCGATTAACCAGGGTCATGGTTTTGTCCATATCGACGTAGAAGTAGCCCAGGTTGTTTTTGGGCAGCACGCCCGTCATCCCTTTAAAGGGATCGCTGCTGTCAAGGGAGGGGTTGGGCTTGTTGGCAACCACGTCTACGAGGGGTCCCAGCGCAACAAAAATGGAGTCATTATCCAACCAACCGTGTCCCAATACTGCGCCGTAAGGGGTTTTCCACTCAGTAATTTTCTTGCCCTGGAGGTCGCGCTCTTGAATCGCAATGGAGTTGTTGGAGCTACTTTTAGCCAGGGTATCGAGTTTGCTGATCGTGGCTTCAGCAGTCTTGCGATCGCTCGTGTCAATCACCATCACACCGCCAAATCCGGTTTGAGCCAGGATGCCCCGGTCTGAGGGAACCAGCCCAATGCCAAACTCGCCATCCATCCAGCCGAAGATATCCTTGTCCAAGTCGAAGTCAGCCGATTTCGCCGATTGCCGCATGGTGTCAATCGCTTGCTGGCTGTCGGGATTGGTTTCTGCTTGTTTCACCACCTGGGACCAGTAGTAGTTAATGTTGGCTCCATTCACCAAAGCCAGTGTATCCGCCGGAAACTGGGCAATCACTTTGCCAGGAGTGGGCTTGTACTCAGCCTTCGGCGCTTGCGGATCAACCGTCGCGAAGGCTTTTATGCGTAAACCAGTCTCTTCGACGCCAATCCCCGCGACAAGGGATTTGACTTGCTTAAGCTGCTGCATCGTCGCAGGCGGTAGCGGAGTGGCGTTGGGAGAGCTGTTTGCGATCTGCTGAATCGCGGTGGCGTAATCCAATAGGTAGACGTGGGCGATCGCATTCTGGACATCAACAGGTTTCGATAAAATCGCCTCTGCACCTGGTTTAGATGCCAGAGACGGCTCCCCTTTAGCGGTATCAATTGCTTGCTGAACCGCGTTTTGTTCCGGCGCAATCACCAGGTAATCGTTTAGAACTGTTGAATAGGTTGAATTATCTTGACTGCCGAAAATCTTGTTGCCTTTATAATCGCTTTCTTTGCCCTTGCCGCCGGACTGACTGGCCAGTTTCGCCGCAAAGTTTAAAGCGCTCACCTTATCTCGAATCGTGACCACCATGAGTAGATTTGGCGTCTCACTACCTGCCTCGGCTGGCAGCACCGCCATCATGGCGTCACCCATCCACGGCCGGATATCTTTTTCAAAATCAATATTACTTTTTGTCAATACTTGCTGTTCAAACTCCTTTAGCCCCTTATCAAATACTTGTTGCGCTTCTGGGGTGCCAAATTCCTTTAGTTTTGCCCAGGCCCGCAGATCGCTGGAAAAATACGTGGCCAGGTAAGCGTCGTCTGGTACGACTTTCGCGATCGCCAACGGAGCCATACCGCCCTTTGCAGGACCCTTGAAATACAGGTAAGCGGCTGTACCACCTGCAACCAGAACGGCTGCACCAATTGCAGGAAGAAGGAATTTCTTACCAGACATATTTATCGATTTCCTCGAATAATTGATTTCACTCAATCATCACAACACAGGAAATGGAGTTGGTTCCGGAGATAATCGTGATCCAAATCACGTTCATTGGTTGAAATTGTCACAAAATCGGCATCGTTCGATCACGCGACTGGCGAGGCGTTAGCAGGATACTAGAGATGTCGAGTTGTCCTGTATGCTATGCAAGCCCAAGCCCTGCCTCCACTGTCTATTCAACAAACTATTGAACAAATATCGATTGAACAAGTTGTTGAGCGGATTCTGTCCTCACGCCAAATTACCCGTCAAGACCAATACTCACTGCTGGCGCTGAGTACCCTGACTGATCAGGAACAAGCATTGATCAATAAAGTATTCGATCGCCTGCGATTGGGACTGCTCAGGGTTGTGAATTAAACCTTATTCATGTCCAGACCTGGAGTTCTGCTTCAGGGAAAGCTACAGATTCCCAGGTGGACGTGGTTTAGAATCCGTAGGCAGCCCCTTCTCCACGCGGATCGGCGGCTCCTTCTAACCAACCGTCGGATGATCGCACGATCGCATTCGCGTTGCCCCAACTGCCTCGTTCAGTCGTAATCTTGTGTCCGCGACGGCGCAATTCCGCTAGTGTCAGCGTATCCAGTCCACGTTGTTCCACCATTAGTTGATCGGGAAGCCATTGGTGATGCACACGGGGGGCGGCGACGGCACTGCGAACATCCATTTCATACACCAGCACATTCAGCACAACTTGCAGCACCGTGGTAATAATCGTGCTGCCCCCCGGAGCACCCGTCACCAGCCGCAGTTGACCGTTTTCGGTGACAATCGTAGGCGTCATGCTGGAAAGCGGTGTTTTCCGCGGATCGATCGCATTTGCCTCTCGACCGACTAGCCCAAACGCATTGGGAACCCCCGGCGCGATCGCAAAATCATCCATTTCGTTGTTCAACACAATGCCCGTCCCGGCGGTCACCACACCCGCTCCAAAGCTGAGGTTGACCGTGAACGTGAGGCTAACCGCATTGTTCTCTCGATCCACGACACTGAGATGACTGGTGTCCCCCGATTCTTTGGTTTGGCTGAAGCGCTGCAGAACAGTCCGGTCGGTCGCCCGCACCTGACTCGACGGCCGAGCCTGATTAGGGTCAATCTCCTGACGGCGCAGTTGGGCATAAGCAGGGCTGATCAGGGCTGCAACCGGCACCTTAACGAAATCGGGATCCCCCAAATACTCAGCGCGATCGGCATAGGCAATTCGCATCGTTTCCACGAGTAAGTGCAGCGTGTCTGGATGGTGCCAGCCCAATGCTTTCAAATCCATATCGCCGATCAGATTCAGCATCTGCAGCAGGTGAACGCCTCCGGAGGACGGCGGCGGCATCGAACAGATGCGAGCGGCGCGAAAGGTGCCGCAGACGGGTTCTCGCCAGATCGGACGATACTGCTTTAAATCCTGCAGGGTAATCAGCCCACCATTGGTTTTCATGTCGCGGGCGATCGCCTGGGCGATGCTGCCTATGTAAAAGTTTTGCGGGTTTTGTGCCACGGATCGTAGCGTTTTGGCCAAATCCGCTTGCACCAGCCTGTCTCCCACGTCCAGGGGTTTGCCACTCCGGGTGAAAATTTGCCGAGCGGCTGGATTTTGCTGCAGGGTTTTCTGGCGGGCGATCGCAGCTGCCAGACGCGGACTGACGACAAATCCATCCGCTGCTAGCCGAACTGCCGGAGCAACAACCTGCGGCCAGGACAACCGACCGTACTGGCGATGCACTTCCCGCAGACCGGCGATCGTGCCCGGCACGCCCACCGCAAGATAACCATCGGTGCTGGCGTTTGGGCGCACCTTACCCTGCGCATCCAGGTACATCGTCCGTGTGGCTGCCAGCGGGGCCCGTTCGCGAAAATCCAGCGCTGCGATCGCCCCTGTTTTTCCGTTTCTCAGCAGTAAGAACCCACCGCCGCCAATCCCAGCCGAGAACGGCTCCACCACCGAAATTGCCAGCGTTGTTGCCACCGCCGCATCCACTGCATTTCCGCCCTGCTGCAAGATCGTTAATCCAGCTTCACTGCCCAGAGCGTGAGCCGACGCCACCATCCCCTGTTTGCCCCGGTTCAAGTAGGGCGCTGATTGGGCCAGTTGCGGATTGGGTAGAGCAATGGAAACCGAAACAACCAGCAGTGAAATCGAAAGCCGCTTGAAATAGCCTAAAAAATTCATCACCAATCACAAATGACTAGACTCTTGAGAATATCCGCATTGCTTACAGTAGGGCAAATGTTTATACGTCAGCTCGTGACAGTTTGAGCATTCTGCATATTGATAATACCCACAGTGTGGGCAGTGCGGATCCCCCGGTTGCAGCCTTCTTGCACATCTAAGACAGCGTGATTTTTGCACCCTACCGGCGGCTTGAACTTTGGGATTAAAGACAACTTTTTGGAAAAATTTGATCAGTCCAAACCCGACGAGGGGAATCAGCAAGATGTAGACATAACTAACTAGAAAAAGCAGTCCACCCAGCAGGGCACTGATGACATCAACAATGAATTGAAAGATTGCGCCAATCTGCAGAAATTCAAAGATTTTAAGGATAAGTGGAATGAAAAAGATCACCAGCAAATGCCAGCTAATCAGTGCAATCAGCCCATATCCTCTGCGTTGTGCAATTCTATGAATCGATAAGGCAACAAAAATTAGCGGCAGCAGAAAGAGAGATTGAAACGCGAGTTGAATACTGGGATACCAGAATGACGCTTGCCGATATCCAGCTTCAACCTGCTTGAATCGGTTCTCATCCTTCAAGAACGCTAGAAAACTCGCGCTTTCAGGTTTTGTGAGCAGTTCATTTTTAAGTTTAGAAATGTCCGTTTTTAGGGTAGAAATCTCGCGATTATTCTGGTCTAACTGCTGCTTCGCTTTTTCAGCCCCAACCAGATTGATGGATTGCTCACGATTTTGACCCGCAATCTTTTCTAACAGTGTTGAATCGTATTGAGCGCGAATCGTGCTATTCGATTGTTCCAGCTTACTGATGCTTGCTTGCTTCTGATCAATGGTTTTGCTGATTTGTTGATTGCTGGACGTGTTGATTTTGTCTTGATAGCTGGCATAGTTTAAGCACGTCTCAGAAACCTTTCCTAGATGTCCTTCCTCAGCTTGCTGGTAGGTCTGTTGCAAGCTGGGTTGCTGTGGGTAATAGGGAAACGATCGCCTGATGATGTCATAGTTTTTATTGCTATCCGTTCGGGTTTGATAACGTTGCCAATCGGCATAACAGGGATACGCCTGGGTCGGAGCGAGATGCCAGCGGCTGATATCATCCAGTCCTGTAAACACATTAATCAGGATAAAAATATCAATCAAAATAATGACAATCAAACTCACCTTGTTGATGGGTTCGTTGTTGATGGTTCGCGATCGACTGAAAAATTGCTGCAAAAGATGGCGAATCCGAGCAAACATAGTGTCCTTGATCAGTAAGTGGCTCTATATTAAATTAAACCGGCCTCCACTACCACTTTTTCAAGAAATGGCTTGAGAAAGCGATCGCTATTAAGTAAATGGACATAATTAATAGAGAACTTTCGTAGGTTGGGTTTCGTGCCTCAACCCAATGCCCTAAGACAATAGGATTTCACTTAGGCGATTTCTGAGAAAGATTTTACCCCTGGAGGAACGAACGGCCGTTGTCTTTACCAGGATTTTTTGGTAGTTTCTTTCCTGGAAATCTCCTTAGCACAGCGGTAGGTAAGTTTGAAACAT
>JAAUSG010000209.1 GCA_012034055.1 Leptolyngbyaceae cyanobacterium RU_5_1
GAATGAGGGGAGTGGGGGAATGGGGAGTGGGGAATGGGGAATCGGACGTTTTGTGGGGTGCAGTGCCTGCCTTGCCCAGTTTTGTAGGTGGCCTACCTTAACCTAGTTAATTATTGGGTTGGGGGGTGGAGGTGGATGGAGAGGAATTGGGGGAGTGGGGGGTTTGTCGTGAGAAGTATGTCCATCCTAGGGTTATGATGACGATCGCGGCAGTGAGGGTTAGTAGTTGTGGCAGTTTGGCTCGGTAGTGTTGGCTGAGGTGGCGATCGTGGATTAGCCAGGATAGGGCGGGGTGGGTGGCTATTTGTCCAGAGGATTGAATGGACGATCGCTCGGAAGGCTGAACAGGTGGCTGAATGGCTGGTTGAACAGGTGGCTGAATCAATAATCGATCGGGTAATTGAGTGGATAATTGAACCGATGGCTGAATGGTTGATGGTTCAGGTGGTTGAACGGATGGTTGAATCGATAGTTGTTCGGATGGCTGGATAAGTGGCTGAATGGTTGACTGAATGGTTGGCTGAATGGTTGACTGAATGGAGGGTTGAATGGTTAGTTGAACGATTGGTTGAATGGAGGAGGGTTGAACGGATGATGGTTCAGATAATTGTCCGGGGGACTGCATCTCAGGTTCGAGGATGCTGGTGTGGCTGATGGGCAAGAGGGTTTGCAGTGGGCTGAATAATGGAGATGGGTTGACATCGCGTGGAGTGCTGCTACTTTCACTACCGCCACTTTCACCACTGCTGCTACTGCTGCTGCCACTGCTGCTACTGCTATCGCTGTCCCGATCGCCGCTGTCCCGATTGTCGTTGCTGTCATTACCGTCATTGTCGTCATTGCCATCATTGCCATCGCCATCTCTGTCGCGAATGCGGAGCGTGATGCTCAAGGGGAAGCCTCTGTCGCCGGTGCCGTTCTCTTGCCGGAAGACTTCTGCCTTAATCGTATGCGTGCCGATGCGGGGTTGCCAGCCGTCTGGCATCCGGTAGGGTGCATTGTTGACGGGGGGAAGGATTTCGTTGTTGCCGTTGGGGGGGGTATAGGTGAAAACGACGCTGCCGACTCGGTCTGGGACGGTGAGGGCGGCGAAGGTAAATGCGTCATTCCGATCGAAATCAGATCGGTTGAAGGTACGATCGTTTTCTAATCGAGTCCGCTCAACGACTTGATTATCGCGAATTGTCAGCAAATTGAACGCGCGTACCCCAGCAAACGGGATGTCCACGCGGCGGGTGATGGGTTGGCTCTGACAGCCACCGCGATCGGGTGGGGCGACGACGCGCAGGGTGATGGCTACGGTTGCTCCCTCGTCCCAGGTGTCGAAGTTAAAGGGATAGCGAATCGTAAATTCGTTGGAGTCGGCATCGGGTTGATTGCGATCGCCGCCGGGATGCGTCCAAACTAAGTTGAACGAGGGTTCGTTTGGCGGGCGGATGTTGAAGACGCGAACCGTGAATCCGTCTGGATCGATATCCACTATTTCTGCCCTGAAGTTGCCCACTGGAGCACGATGTACGGTGAGCGTGCGTGAATCCTGGTTCGTGCAATTGCCCGACCCGACGATCGTGTGTTCGATCGTCACCTGCACCTGATCGGCCTCGCCCAAATTCACTTCGCTGGGAATCAAGGTCGGTGGTACGCCTTCGGTGCCGCCGCTAATCACCCCGTCGATCGGATTGCCGTTCGCATTCAGGGCGCGGAACGTTCCTCCAGGTTGGTTAGCAATCAGCGGAATAGGGTCATCATTGCTGCAACAGGTCGTCCTCCCTGTGCCTTCCCCAACCCGGAAGCGGGCATCGGGTTGAGCAAACACGGTAACGCGCTGCTGTGCCTCGCTAGTGCAGCCTTGGTCGCTGGTAACGGTGTAAGTCAGCGTGATCGCTTTCTCGCTTCCCTCATCCAGATTCACGGCAGCCGGATTAAACCGGGGTGGATGGGATTGCGTTTGAATTACCTCAGCAGAGATATCCTGTTGCCCATCGATCGCCCGGAAGGTGCCACCTGGTTGCGTAGCGTTCAGCGAAACAGGAGCATCATTCGCGCAGAAGGTGGTTTGGCGCGATCGTTCCCCCGATCGTTCCCCAACCTGGAAACTGGCATCTGGCAAGGGATGGATGGTGACGGATAGCGTATCATAGCTGCCTTCAACCACATAGGTGATCGTGATCGCCACTTCTCGAACGATCGGGCGCTGGATGCGGCTCGGTTGGAAATAGTATTTTCCGGCATCCAAGAAGCTGCCTTCGCCCCTGAGTGTGCCGCCTAGCGGGTCGAGGATGAATTCATAGCGTGTGTCGTCTCCGGCACAGAAAAGGGTTTTTTCCAGTAGCACAATCGGACGGGGCTGGGTGATCACATAGCTGACGGTAGGCGTGTCGCTACAGCAGCGATAAGGTAGGCAAAAATCAGCCACCACGATGTCTTCCCGGTTGAGCAGTTCCCGGCTGGTGGCGCGTTCTTGGGGTGAGGCGGGTGGCAGAGAGGCAAACTTTTTGATCACGGCTGTGCGAGCCTGGTAGTCTGGATCGCGATCGGCAGCTAACAAGTCGCGTACCACCTCGCGACCATCGACATACACGAGAACAAATGTGCCGCCTTTGGGCACTCCTCCCAGGTGTTCCAGCCCCGGATGATGCGTGACAAATTTGTGGAACAGATGCAGTTCCATCAACTGCTCTAATCGCTGCTCATAGGCTTCCATCAGTCCCTTTAGCTCAAAATAGTTGAGACTATCTGCCGCCAGACGATCGCCCATCTGGAACGGCAGATTATTTTCAGTTGCGTAGGCTTCCGGAACATCGCGCAGTAAGCCGTAGAGCGTTTCAAAATCTTGAAATTCAGGTTGATTAATATTGGGACGATTGCTTTCTAAATCGACGGAAAAATAATTCAGCGATCTTAATCCAACTGGCGTTTGGCGATTGGGCTGACCGGTGATCGGATCGATCGGCACATCAATCTGATCCGTGGTAGACAGTTGGACATAATAGCTCATCGGATTGTTGGGTGTCTGACGCTCAACGCCATAAATGATTTGTCCTAGGACATAATAGCTCATCGGATTGTTGGGTGTCTGACGCTCAACGCCATAAATGATTTGTCCTAGCGTCAGACACGCTGCCATCTCTTCAGCAATCCGCTTTTGTTCTTGAGCAATTCTCTCATCGGATAATCCGGAGAAATCAAACGTCTCGATCAGATTATTATTTGGATCGCGAGCGGTATAAGCGGCCAAACGAGTGCCTGCCGCATTCCGTACATAGAGACGATATCTGCCCGTAGGCTGATTGTTGGCATTAATTTGGGCGGCAAATTCATATGCCGCAGGCGATCGAGCCATCAATACGATCGGGTTGAATATCTGATCGCGCTTGATGGTAGATAAATTCGGCTGATCAAAAAACACGCGCTTGAGCGTGTGCAGAAACACATTGCGTGACCAATCTTCTTCGGATTTCAGCCAAAGCTTCTGAAACGTATCTTTCATGCGTCCGAAGTCGGCATTCAGATCATCCAACTGACCGGAAATATTCAAATCGTTCAGACTACTAACGTCACCTAACTTTAAGGTAATAACGTCAAACGGTAAATTGTAACGCTGTTTATACTCCTGAATCCGTTGCAACGCCACACCATTCGCTTCGCCCAAATGGCCTTCAATCCGGTAAAAGGGGTAGTCATCTAAGCGATGCACTAAATTGGCGTTGGGGATGAACGGTTCACCGCTGGGGGTGGGATAAAAATAGGCAGGATGATCCTCAATTCGTCCTTTGCGATAGGCATCATAATTCCAGACGCGATACAGGTTGGGATAATTCAGGTAATAGGGGATGGCCTGTTCACTTAAGGATGTCGATCGATCGGTACTGGGTGTGATTTTGAGAGGTGTATCGTAAAACGGCAATAAATAAAAACTGTCTGGCGCACATAGGCGCACCAGGCGATCGTACAGATAACGCACCTGCTTCACACGCTGCGAATTCCCGTTATAAATCGGTGCTTGGGTAAAGTGGCTGCGATCAGCCGCAGGAGCGGTATAGGGTTCAGAGGTTTGGTTGGGCGGTGACACCTGTCCCAGCAGCAAAAATCTGGGGAAGCGGCGGCTGTCGGGGGTGCCATCATCCATCAGGTCAAAGGCGGTTTCTGCCAATTCCCGATAGGCCGCGACTAATTGGCTGAGATAATCATAAAAATATTGCAGCGCATACTGGGCTTCAATTCGCTCAATTCGAGAAGGACTTATGTCGGATGACCAGAAGGATGAAGGTACGATCGCGTGCAGACGTTGATTGAGAATGCGCTTTAACTCACTAAAATCAGTCGGCAGGGGATGAAATGAAGCAAAGAAAGGTGAGAATAATTGGAACAAATTGGGGAAGGATTGATCGATCGCCTCGATCGCATTTAGACAAACGGTGTAATAGCCTTTGAGAAAAGCGGTGTAATCAACAATCGCAGACAAACGTACCACCGGAATGAGACCAGTTCCCTCCAGGGGTTCCTCACCATACCCGAAGCGTTGCACCCTGGGATAGAACGTTTTGAAGAACGTATTACGCGCCTCAAACACGGCATCCGTGCTGAAGTCGTTCCACGGTTCCGCTAACTGATCCATCTGAAACCCGCGCCGCAAAAGAGCTTCCGCACTCAAATTAGCTTTCTCGGTTTCCTGCGATCGATGGCGGGGCAGCAGAAAATAGCGCAGGCGAAAGCGCCGATCTTTCCCTCGATCGTCGCAGTCGAGCAGGCAGGAATCACGTTGCTCATCCTGAAGCTCACACAACACAATCAGGGTCTGGTTCGCCAAAAATTTCGTAAATGCCGCCTGATCCCGCACCGTACCATCCGGGGCTTCATGCAGGGGGAGACGATCGCGGCCCGGTTCGGCAAATAATTCCAACACCTTGTAGGTTGCCGGTTCAGCCGTCTCGTCTGCCGTCTTGTCTGCCGTCTCGTCTGCCGAACTGGTGGCGTTTGGGTGGGGGCGGGGGGCAAACAATGCCGATGGCACGGCTTGTTCACGGCGGTAATGCGTCAGCGTGGTTGCCACCAGGGAAATCACATCACCCTCGGACGTGATGCCACATCCGGCAGAGAGGTGGATTTGCGCCAGCGACGCAGGCGAACTAGACTGATAGGTGCTGTTTCCCTCCAGTCCAGTGATGATGCCCATGCCAATCAGATGGGTGCGGGTCAGGCGGTTCTGACTGTCGAGATACAGGACCACGCGATTCAGATCCTGATCAGTCAACACCTGATTGGGGGTGAAGATGGGGTAGCTGTTTCCGTTGGAGATGATGATGTTCATAGCCTTAATCATTGGCGGTTCCTAGCGCAGTCTGATTGAGGAGAATCGGCGGATCGGCGGGATTGCTTTCTTCACAGTTGTACAGGGTTGCCTTGGGATAGACACTCCGCAATTGGGGTAAGAGTTCGAGCAGGCGGTTCAGGGTTCCCGTCAAATCGCAAGCTGCGGTTTGGCACCTATCCAGCGCCAATTGCTCTAGCCACTCGCGGTACGCTTTCTCAAAGTCTCTCATCTGGCGGACATCCACCCAGGCAATTCTGAGGGCAACGTGAGCCGGAGCATCGAGTCGCAGCGTTCGTTCGACGAAGCGACGGAAGTTAATATTGCGAAACCGTTGGGGCCAGTAGGGTAAAACGATCGTGATCCAAAATGAATAGGGATCGAACCAGGTTAACCGAGCCGGATCATCCTCTGAAAGGTCAGCATCCTCTGCGTTGACAAAAATCGGCAAAAAGCCATCCACAACCGGAGCAGGCTCACCGGGAATCGGAGTGGTTAACTGGGTTCTGGGACGTAGCAAAATATGTTCCAGCAGATGAAATCCTTCATCACTCGCCCATCTCTGGATCGTTTCGATCGCCCGATCGCGTTCTGCTGCGCTGGTATAAAAATGGCTAGCTAAAACCTGATCTTTATCTTCATTAGTGAGTTCCCATCCGAAAGGAGAAGTATCGCTATTCGTATTGTTATTACTTTTATTTTGAGGTTCTCCAGTGCTTTCAGTATTATGTTCATTTTGAGGTTCACGATCGACATCAATTAAACGAAAATTCTCATCATCCTGAGCCAATTCAACCAGAATATTGCCCTGCGTCCAGGCGATCGCTTCAGTCGCATGACGCTGGGTTCCTTGCAGTAACAGATGATTCGCTCCGTCATCAATCTGCCCTAGATAGGCGGTATCCTGCTGGTTAACGTTGATCGTCAGACGCGCCGTGCGAACCAGCAGCAGCAGCCGTTCAATCGCACTATCGCGATCGCGTTCCGAGGCATAGACCTGCGGATGAATCGCCGCCTCACTGCGGCGATCGCGGGGACGGCTTAAAATCCGAAATCCAAACCCGTCGGAGCTTGTCGTGGGAACGATAACGCCGGGTTCAAATAAACTGCCGAGAATCTCCTGGTAAAAGCGATCGCGAGTTGTGTGTTCATCTGTGTAGAGCCGGATGCCTTGCAGCAGAGTCGCTCCCTGCCGATCGACCAATCGGAAGCGATAGCCAGCCGTGCGACCGTCTTCAACAGAGTCCGTTTGTAAAAATGGCTCAACCGGGTTCAATTGCTGAAAGGTGGTCAGGCGATCGGATTCAGTAACCGCAATCGCCAGCAGTTTACCTGCCGGATCGGCAATGCCCAGGCTATAGCGGTCTCCCGTTGGCGTTTGGGCAGGGCTAACGTAGCGATTAAGATAGCGCAGGTGTTCGGCAAAGGTACTGGCTGCCTGCCACGCCAGGTGCGCTTGCGGGTAGCAGTCCAGGCTGCGGAACAGTATTTGTTCGCGGCTGTTTAAGACAACACTGTTGAAGACAAGGCTGTTTAAGACAAACCCATACTCCCCTTGACGAGGTTCGATCGCAAAAGCGTAAGCAGGAGGATTCGCCTGAATGTCGCTCAACCAGCAGTAGAGGGCACTATCCCGATCGGATTGGTTGGGAAAACGATTCGTCGATTCAGCCAGCACGGTGCCGTCGCGATCGACCAGGGCATAGCCGTAGTACGTGAAGGGTTGAGGTTTTCCACAGTGGGATCGATCGCATCCGGGCAGCGCAGCAGGCTTTTGCAGTAATATCGTTTGTCCTGGATGTACTGCAAACTGGCGATCGCGACCTCCAGAGCCTCGCGGCGCGAGAAATAGTGTTGTATGCCCGTGAACGTTATTACGTCGCCTTGCTCTGGCGGTTTTGGCGGAATTTCTAACCGGAAGGAATATAGACTCTCAGCATCTAACTCAAGCCGGATGAAGGTTTCAGGGGAAACGATCGGCAAGGTGAGAGGCGTATCCTCGCGATCGTCCGCAGGTTCAGTGTCCGGCAGGTCTACCAATCGGGCAGTTAACTGTTGCAGCAGGGGTTCCAGGGCGGCTAGCCGGTTTGCCTGAGACGGAACATGTCGATCGTAGGTGACAACGACCTGGCGATCGGCATCCACCACCTCCCAGCCATAGTGATAGAACGATCGATAAGATAACCGCTCATAGCACTCCGGTAGCAGCACATATTGCAAAAACCGCTCCAGGTCAACCTCTGCCGCTTCACGGGTCGGGTAAGTCTGCTGGCGGGTGAGGGGCGGCTGATCGGAGCCAGCCCTGACCGTAACGACGAAACTGGCATCCGGCTGAACCCTGTAGGGGTTGAGGTTGCGCCGACGCACATCTTGAATGCCTAACAGACGAGACACCCGCTTCTTGAAGCCTGCTACATTCTCCGTATCCCAAACCGCTTCACAGTCGCAGTCATTAAACGCCCGGAAGCGATCGTGGCTCAGGGTCGGATAATCTTGAACGAACCGAGCTTTGTCTTGAAGCGTCTCAATTTCATAGTCAACTTTATTCTGCTGGCGTTCAATCATTTGGTAATTCAGCAAGACATAATCTGTAAACGATTCGGCAAACCGAGCCAGCAAATGGTCTAAGAAGCGACTGCGCGATCGCGATAGGTGTCTGCCTCTTCACCGATAGCCGTGTGATAGGGCGGCTTGTTTTGATCGGGCAGGATCTCGTCTACGCCCGGAAATTCGATCGTCTGAGTGAAATAGGTTCGCTGGCGATCGGGGGGACGAGTGGCATAGCCGTTTGGGGGTTCCTCGGTATCCAGTTCCTCGGCATCCAGTTCCCCAGAGTCCGGTTCCTCGGTATCCAGTTCCCAGGAGAACAGATCGCGCAGGTGCGAGAGTTGGGACAGATAGCTCGCCAATAGCTGATCAAAAAAGACCAGATACCCTTTTAACTGCTGAGCCTGGGCGATGCGGAAGCCAGAAACGGGTTCCGGTAATCCATCGTCGCTAATGCCATAGGTCAGGGGAAAATCGTGGTGAATGGAATAGTGATCCGTCAGATTGGAATAGCGGCCCTTAGGAACCTCCAGATCCAACTCATACGGATCGCGGACGACCTTGATGTAGGCAGCTTGCTGCTCATAATAGCGGCGCTTCACCTCCGCCCCATCCACTGGAATCGGCAATTCCCCTTTGAAGAAATTCACCTTCGAGTGGGTGACACCCAACACAGGTCGATGTCGCTCCGTCAAGGCAAGATACCAGGGATGCCCTGGCGACTGGCGTAACCCGTTGATATAGTTAGCGATACTCAGTTTTTGGATGGCGGCGACCCCTGGCACGTTGAGTATTTCTTGATACAAATCGGATGTGTGGAGCACCGTTCGCGGTGTCAGGGCGGCTAGTTCATCGGTGTCAATAAACCCATGACTGGCGTAGGGGCTATTCACATCGTGGAGGGCTGACGGTCTGCCTGCAAAGATATCCGCCGGACTTTTCCCCTTGTCCAGTAGCTCTTGCAGCGTGTAAAACCGCAAGCGCGGCGACAAAAATGCCTGTACCCGCACATAGACATCGACCAGCACATCCTCCGCATCGGCATCGGCATCCAGCTGAATATCGGCACACAGCCCAATCTCTTCTTCCCCTAGAAGCACAATGTCGTAATGATCTTCACAAAGATTGCGATAGGCGCACAGCACCGCTTTGACCCGATCGAGGGGATCGGCCCAAGACCGATAAAGCTGCCCGCAGGCGTTCTTGCGGGAGTCCGAGTCGAGATCGAGACAGACGGTATAGAGTCCACGCGGATGGAGCCGCACGGCTTTGTCAGCAGGGCGATCGGCAGGAGGCGTGTATTGCAATTGGCTGTTCACGAAGTCCACATAGATGGCGGGATCGTAAGTGGTGACTTTTTCCAACCAGACATTTCGCACGCCCGGAATGTCAATCAGCCGCTTGCGGAGATCCAGTTCCGTGACAGGCGTGCAGGTAAGAATTTCATCAGGGGTGAAAAAGTTGTTTTCTTGACGCTTGGGATCAGCCGGATTCAGAGCCAACAGATCCTCAATGTCCAGATTATTGCGGTAGCCCAAATCAGTGATGGCATAGCAAAGCACCTCCAGAATCGTGACTCCCGGATCATGCAGATTATAGTCAGTCCAGAGTTGCCCTGACAGCGTTTGCAGGTGCGTAATGCCGATATCCCGCAGCGTTTGAAAGTTGAGATAGGCGGGAAATTCGGGGTTTTGCTTTGAGATGCTGAGGTATTCCGGCATGGAATTTTTGTGAGGTCAAGGCTAAAAGGCAATCAAGACTAAAAGATAATCAAGACAATGAGAAAGATAACAATCAAGACAATAAGGGTAATCGCGTACTGGAGATGGCGTTTATCCTACGCCAAACAGCACGTGCCGAGTCGATTCGCCAAACAACCAAATGAAGGCGATCGCCAGACCCAGAAATAAGATTGGGATAAATTTAGCCAGGAGTTGTAGCCGCCGTTCAATGGATTGTTTATAGTCGTTAAATTCCTTGCGGAGGGCATCCAATTCCTGCTGGAGTTTGTCTACTTTTTGCTCTAGTTCTTTCAGCAGCGATTTCCAATCAGAACCGATGCCGGGTTGCTGTCCGTCTTTGGCGCAAATCTCGGTTTCTGTCTGCATTTCCCAGAGTGCGCGATCGTAGTAGACGACATCTCCTTTTTGGTAAGTCTGCCCCGGTTTCCAGACTCCGTGAAATTGATCGTCTCGCTTATTTAGCATGGCATCGATCAATTCCGCAAAATGAGCTTCTGATAAGCGACTTTTGTTTTTGAACAGACTTTTCAGTTCGTTGCGCTTTCTTAAGGTCATGGTGTTGGGGAGGGTTAGCATAGGAAGGTGGGGAATGGGGGATGGGGAATGGGGGATGGGGGTTGCCCTGACTGAG
>JAAUSG010000210.1 GCA_012034055.1 Leptolyngbyaceae cyanobacterium RU_5_1
TCCTCCCTCCTCCCTCCTTCCATCTCGATCGCCTCCACCTCCACCCCCGCGACTTCGGCTTTGAGAGTCGCAACGTTCCCTTAGAATCGGTCACCCAGGTTGTGGACGCTATGAAAACCACACTGGACGGGCAGCCCTCCGAAATGATGCAATCTGCCCTCTGGAATGGTGGTTTCTACCTCTGGCGCTGCGGCGCTTGCCCATCCATCCAAGACGGCATCGCCGAGACAGAGAAGCTGTTGACTCAAGGTAAGGTCAAGCAGAAACTGTGGGAGATTCAGCAGGCGATCGCTCCGATCCCTGTCGCACCGTAACTAGGGCTTGCGCAAACCTCGGAGTTTTTAACTGGAAATGAGACGAATGACCAATGCAGGGGCTTAAAACTCCGAGGTTTTGACCAGAACTGGCAATCAACCCGCTAAGTGAGGGGATATCATGCGAAAAAATTCTTATGAATATCTCCTTTTTCCGGATATCAAGAGAAAATCTATGTATGTAATGTCTAAATCAGGACATTATCGAGAAAAAGGTCTATTTGATGGCGACAAAAAGATTGGTGAGGTCTATGAATGTAAAGATGGATATCAATACATCAAAAGCGTTGACGGAAAGAAATACGCGCTTCATCCAGAAACCGAAGAATGGCATCACGCCTAAAAGGAGTTAACACCAAATGCCGGACAAGCCGAACGAGAGCAATGGATTCTGGGAGAATTTTAAGAAAGGGTACGACGAACAGGACGACAAAATACGTACCGATAAGAGGGCGACAGAGGATCGCATAATTGAAGGAATATCCACAGGTGCGTCGGAGACAGTCTTTCATCCACTCCGGTGGCTGCGGTCACTCCTGCGGTGAGGAATAGGCAATCTCACAAGGTTAGACCACCTACATATTCACCCTTCTGTTCAGGCCATTTCAGATTGTGCTGGTAGAGGTTAGTGCGATCGCCCATAGGTTGGCTTTCCTGGTTAACCCAACTACTTTTTGGTTGCTCCCTGACTTTGCTCTAGCGATCGCCCGTAGGTTAGGTTGACGCAGTCGTAGCATGTCGTCACTCTCGCCGGATTCAGGCTTTTGTACCCCGTGCTTTTGCTGGGCGATTCTCTTGGTTCAATCTAATTGGTGCGTTGAAAGCAGCGACCACAGACACTATCTAACTTTATGAAGAGAGTGGGCTATCTCTAGAGCGATCGCCGAATCAGCAATTGAAGCATAAAATTGAGATATGGCTATTTATAAAGAAATATGCTGAAAACGCTTTGGGCTACGGTTTGCCAGGGAAAGATTGAGCTTCTAGAGTCAACAGAGCTTCCTGAAGGAACAAGAGTGCTAGTCACACTGCTTCCTGATAAAGAAGCTGATTTTTGGCTGCAAGCAAGCCAAGCATCGTTAGATGCTGTGTGGGATAACACTGAGGATGATGTGTATGCCGAGCTACTCCAAGCATGATGTTGTCTTGGTTCGCTATCCATTCTCGGACTTGTCGAGTTCCAAAGTTAGACCTGCGGTTGTAGTGAACTCGCCACATCCTTCTCAAGACATTCTGATTACGCCCCTGACAAGCAAAATGGGATCTTTACTAGATGGGGAATTCGCGCTTTCTGAATGGTTAGCAGCAGGGCTAAATGTCGCTACAGCCGTCAAGCGAGGTGTGTATACAGTCCATGAGAGTTTGGTGATTAAGGTGATTGGCAAGTTAGCCGATGTGGACATCGAGCAGCTAGAGCAGTCTCTGCGAAGTTGGCTAGGGTTGTGATGTGCGCCCTAACTTTGCTCTAGCGATCGCCATCTCGATTACTCAGGGAAAAATCGCTGTCACAGGAATTAGAAGTTCCTGAACGACGAATGAACAATGACTGATGACGCTTCCACATTCCATGAAATTTACCCCTCCGGTTGACTTTGAACTGCAGCGCAAGGTTCTGCTGATTCACGATCGCCTCTGCCTGGAATACGGTTGCCCAATTCCCTACTTTCATGACCTCGATCCGTTGAGTGAGTTGATTTCGGCGTTGCTGTCCCACCGTACCCGTAATGCTGCCTCTCACTTGGCATTTGAGCAACTGACGAAGCGGTTTCCAACCTGGGAAGCCGTGCGAGATGCACCCACGCAAGAGGTGGAGCGGGCGATCGCGCCATGTACCTGGGCAGAGCAAAAAGCGCCCCGCATCCAGCAAATCCTGAAGTTGATCGGGGAACGCCTGAACGGAGAGTGGTCGCTCGACTTTCTGGGCGATATGCCCGTACCGGAAGCCCGCACCTGGCTAGAATCGTTGCCAGGGGTGGGACCCAAAACCAGTGCGGCAGTGCTGGCATTTAGCCGCCTACGTGGTTGCGCCTTAGCAGTGGATAGCCACCATCACTGGGTTGTCGTCCGCTTAGGCATCATTTCCGAACGAGTGGCAGTTGGTCCGTCCCACGCTATCCTGGAAGCCCTACTGCCAGGGGACTGGACGGCTCAACAGGTCTACGACCATCATGAAGTGCTAATGCTACATGGTCAGAAGTGCTGTTATTATCGCAATCCAGCCTGCGATCGTTGTCCAGTGCTGGATCGTTGTCCATCAGGGAGGGTGAGGAGGTAGAGAGTGGAGAGTAAAGGGTAGAGAGTAAGCAGGACAGCTTTACACCCTTTACCCTTTACCCTTCACCCTCCACCCTCTACCCTCTACCCTCCACCCTCTACACCGGGGTAGATTTCGTTCGCACGATACAATGAATTCAGCAAAATAGGCCTGCTCACGGGGAACGCACCTGAATCGTGAAATAGGTGAGAAGTTAGGAGCAACGGGAGATCAAATACGCATGGGTAGAGTAGTCGGCATAGACCTGGGAACAACGAACTCGGTCGTTTCGGTGATGGAAGGCGGCAAGCCGATTGTAATTGCGAATGCAGAGGGAATGCGGACTACCCCTTCCGTGGTTGGCTTTAGTAAGGAAGGAGAGCGGCTCGTTGGGCAATTGGCACGTCGTCAAGCGGTTCTCGATCCACAAAACACCTTCTTTGGGATCAAGCGGTTTATGGGACGCAAGTACACTGAGTTGACGCCAGAGTCCAAGCGAGTCCCTTATACCATCCGCAAAGATGAGAGCGGCAACGTCAGAGTCAAATGCCCTCGCCTGCAGCGGGAGTTTGCCCCAGAAGAAGTCTCGGCCATGATTCTGAAGAAGCTGGCGGGTGAGGCTAGTCGGTATTTGGGGGAACCGGTTACGGGCGCTGTGATTACCGTTCCGGCATACTTCAATGACTCTCAGCGGCAGGCAACTCGTGATGCGGGGCGAATTGCGGGGTTGGAAGTGAAGCGAATTTTGAATGAACCGACCGCTGCGGCGCTGGCTTATGGGTTGGATCGCAAACAGAGCCAGACGATTCTGGTGTTTGATTTGGGCGGTGGTACGTTTGACGTGTCGATTCTGGACGTTGGCGATGGCGTCTTTGAGGTGAAAGCAACAGCGGGTGATACTCAGCTCGGCGGGAATGATTTCGACAAGCGGATTGTAGACTGGCTGGCGGAGCAGTTTTTGAAGCAGGAGGAGGTGGACTTGCGCCGCGATCGCCAGGCCCTCCAACGCCTCACCGAAGCCGCCGAAAAAGCCAAGATTGAGTTATCTGGTGTGACGGTCACTGACATTAACCTGCCCTTCATTACCGCAACGGCAGATGGTCCCAAACACCTGGAAACCCGCCTCACCCGCGCCGAATTTGAAGGTTTGTGTGGCGACCTGCTGACTCGCATCCGGGGGCCCATTAAACAAGCGATTCGGGATGCGGGTCTCAGTCCGGTGCAGATTGACGAAGTGGTTCTGGTGGGCGGCTCTACCCGGATTCCTGTCGTCCAGCAGTTGGTGCGCAGCTTTATTGACCGGGAAGCCAATCAAAACGTCAATCCGGATGAAGTGGTGGCGGTCGGTGCGGCGATTCAAGCCGGGATTTTGGCCGGTGAAGTCAAGGATATTTTGTTGCTGGATGTGACGCCGCTGTCGATGGGACTGGAAACCATTGGCGGTGTGATGAAAAAGCTGATTCCGCGCAATACGACCATTCCGGTGCGGCGATCGGACATCTTCTCGACGGGTGAGGACAACCAGACCCTGGTCGAAATTCACGTCGTGCAGGGTGAGCGAGAGATGGCTGTTGGGAACAAATCCCTGGGTCGGTTCAAACTCACGGGCATTCCCCCAGCACCACGAGGGATTCCTCAAGTCCAGGTTTCCTTCGACATTGACGCCAACGGCATTCTGCAGGTGACGGCGATGGACCGCACCACAGGACGGGAGCAAAGCATCACGATTCAGGGCGCTTCGACGCTGAGTGAAGAAGAAGTCAAGCGCATGATTCGGGACGCGGAGGAGTATTCTGATGCCGATCGCCAGAAGAAGGAAAAGGTGCAAAAGCGGAATGACGCTGAATCCTTAATCTTCAAAGCAGAACGACAGGTGCGAGAAGCGACGCTGGATTTCGGGATGCAGTTTGTCGGCAGCTACCGTTCCCGAATTGAGGCTGCTTCCCAACAACTGCGGGAATCACTGGCTCAAAACGACGATCGCGGTATCGATCGCTTCCAGGCAGATCTACAAGATGCGCTATATGACCTGACGCGCGAAATATATCAGCGTAATAAGGAAGAGGAGGAAGGAGAAAGCCTATTGGGAGCAATTAAGAGCTTCTTCACGGATGATGATGACGACTACTATGAGTACGACGATCGCCGCAGTTATGGCAGTAATTATGGCAGCAGCTATGGCGGCAACTATGGCAGCGGCAGCGCTCGTTATGAGCCACGCTATGGCAGGAACGAGGATGCCTACGGTGGCACCTCCCGTAGCGACACTCGCTCTGACCGCTGGGACAACGACACCCGCTCCAGCGGGCAAGACAGCTACGGCAGGCGAGACAACTACAGTGGACGAGACAGTAGTGGACGAGACAGTTATAGCGGAACTCCCCGGAACGATACGCGCTACGGGCAAGATAGCTACAACAGTGGCTCGGCTCGGAACGACAGTGGACAAGATAGTAGACGAGACAATAAACGAGACAGCTACAGCTCAACCCCTCGCAGCGACAACCGCTACGGGCAAGATAGCAGCGCATCTTCTCGGAACAACCCTCGCTCTGACTCTCGCCCCACCACGAACCGTTGGGACACGGACGATCGCTCCAGCTCCCGTAGCCGAGATGACCGCTCTCGCGACAGCGATCGCTCCGCCTATGACTCCCGCTCATCTAGCCGAGACCCTCGCGACTCCCGTTCTGACTGGGATGATGACCAACGTGCAGACCGCAAATCCTCTCGCCCCTCTCGTAACGCCCGCCCAAACTTATATCAGGACAACTGGGATGATGAAGACGACTGGCTGTAATGGGTTATTGGTTGTTGGTTGTTAGTCGTTGGCAGAAACCTCTAACAACCAACCGCTAACAACTAACCACTACGAATCCTTCTATGCAAAACTTTCGGAACTACTACGACATTCTTGGAATCACTAAAGACGCGACGGCTGATGAGATCAAAAAATCATTTCGGCGGTTGGCTCGCCAGTATCACCCTGACTTAAATCCCGGCAACAAGGCGGCTGAAGAGCGGTTTAAGGATATTAATGAAGCCTATGAAGTCCTGTCTGACTCCAGCAAACGATCCCAGTATGACCAATTCGGCCGTTACTGGAACCGTCCGGGGTTTCAGGGTTCGGCGCGACCCAGCACTCGAAATTGGAACAGTCGAGGCGGCGATCGCAACGCCATCAACGATGTTGATTTTGGCGAGTTTACTGACTTCAGCAGCTTTGTCGATCAGCTGCTCAATCGCCGTGCGAGTAGCGGCACCACCACCAGTACGGCAAGGGACGACTTTCGCCCTGGGACGACCAAAACCTCTTACACCATGCCTCCCCGTACTACCCGTCGCGACGCTGAAGCCCGCCTAGCGGTGCCTTTGGAGAAGGCCTATTTGGGTGGACGAGAGCGGATTCGGCTGGAAGATGGGCGATCTCTGGAAGTCAACATGCCCTCGGCAATGGTTACCGGTCAGCGCATTCGCCTCAAAGGTCAGGGAGTGTCCGGTGGCGATCTTTACTTGAAGATCGAAGTAGTTCCCCACCCGTTCTTCAAGCTCGATGGTACAGATATTTTCTGCGAATTACCCATCACTCCCAGCGAAGCGGTTCTGGGTAGACCGGTCGAGGTACCAACCCTCGACGGTTTAGTGAAAATGACCATTCCCCCTGGTGTTCGTTCCGGTCAACGGCTGCGTCTTGCCAACAAAGGGTATCCTGGCGTTAGTGGTCAACGCGGTGATCAAATTGTGGAAATCCAAATCGTGATGCCTAAAGAGCTGACCGAGCAGGAACGAGAGCTATACGAAAAGCTCCGCCAGCTTGAAACCTTTAATCCGCGTGCTGATTTGCCGGTTTAAGCCATGTCAGAGAAACAAACTTGGATAGACCGGCTCAGTCGAATCACTTCTCCAATCCTGATCACGGCGATCACGACTTACGGGATTTGGGATTTAGCCGTGAAACCTTGGATTAAAGAACCTCAGGCTGAAGCATGTACCACAACGGTGACTGGCGTGTTCCTGGAAGAGTTAAGCCTAAAGCCTGATCAATCTGGGAAGGAAATCGAAGCCCCCGAAGGATTGCCAGTTGTCGTCCCAGCTCGTGAAAAGAGAGCGATTACCGTTCGTGTCGATAATCCGAAAGGTAAATCTGTTGTCTACAACTGGCGAGCTACCTACGGAAATTTTGCCTCACCAATCACAAACAACAGTCGATCCGTATACACCGCTCCGTCTTCTTTGGTGAACGATACCGTGTCGGTTGAAGCTCGATTGCAGGGATGTTCAACAGCAAAGCGTTCCGTCAAAATTGCCGTGGTGCCCTCCACCTCAAACCCCACGGAAGAGTTGACGGAACCGTCACCTGCTTCCCCTGTTCCTTTACCCTCCCCATCCATCAATCCACTCGCTCCAACTCAACCCCATCCATCCACACCTTCCCTGGGTTCAACACCAGAACCAACAATGCAGCAATAGGATAAGTAATTATACCATTTCGATTTTTGCCTGCTCCAGATGGTTAAGCCGAAAGCATTGCGACACAGACGTTTCTCAATCCAAAATCGTCAATCCAAAATCTAAAATCGGTATTAATCGAGCAATGACCAGACCTCAAATTCTTCAACCCGGAGAAAGCTACACGTTCAGCAAGTATTTCGAGCTGACATTTGACCCAGAGGATATCCTGGCAGAACTGGGTTGCACGTTAGAGAAAGCTCCTCTCAGCCTCGTCAAGCACTTAGGGGAACTGAGCGATGCCGACTTGAAACAGCGGATTGAGCAGAACCTGACCTACGTTGACCTGACCAGTGAAGCTGCCCGTCGAGAAGTTCTGATTGCGCCTGTACTGCTAGAGGTTTGCCGTTACACAAACGCCAGGCTCAAGATTGAGTATCCGATTGTCGTGAATAACCTGTTGAAAGGTTCTGTAGATTACTATTTGCTAGCCACACACAATCTCCTGGTTGTGGAAGCTAAAAATGCTGACCTTGCGAGAGGATTCACCCAACTTGCCGTTGAGTTGATTGCGTTGGATCAGTGGATCACATCTGACGCCGCCGTGCTTCATGGTGCCGTTACTGCCGGTGATGTCTGGAAATTTGGTACTCTGAACCGCCAGGAGCGACGAATTGTGCAGGATATCAACCTTTATCGGGTTCCGGCAGATTTAGACGAATTACTGCGAATTATCGTCGGCATTCTTTCATGAGCTATTCAGGCAGTTTCTGAGGTTCAACTATCCGTAAGTCAGCGTTCTAGAATAGAGCTAGACCTGAATGTAAAGAACTATGTCTGCTAACGTTGAGATTTATACCTGGAGCAGTTGTCCATTCTGTATTCGAGCCAAGATGCTACTGGACAAAAAGGGCGTCGATTATGCTGAGTACTGCATTGATGGGGACGAGTCCGCACGAACAGAGATGGCCAAACGGACAAATGGACGGCGATCGCTGCCCCAGATTTTCATTAATGATCAGCACATTGGCGGCTGCGATGATCTCTATGCGCTGAATGCAAAAGGCAAACTGGATTCGTTGCTCACAAGCTGATGGTCATTGAATTGTAGATTGCAGATTGTAGATTGAGTGATTTTTTAGAGGATGTTTGAAAAGGTATGGTCTGTGATGTTAAGCACTCAGCGATCCCCCCTAACCCCCCTTATAAGAGGGGAAATTGGCTTAAAGTCCCCCTTATTAAGGGGATTTAGGGGATCTAAACATCGATACCAAACAATTAGGTACGCTAAACCGTACCTAGAAATAGGCGGTATCCTACACAAGAGCTAGGATTCGCTAGATACAATGTAAATAACTATTGAATGCAGGTAGAGATAGTAAATTAAACTGCGAAATTTAAGGAGAAATCTCCATGAATCAGATTAAAACTGCTGCTTTGTTAGGCTTGTTAAGTGCCTTGTTAATTACTGTTAGTTATTGGGTAATTGGCGGTACTGGCGGGGCAATAATCGGTATTGGTTTGGCCGCCGCAATGAATTTAGGTTCTTGGTATTATTCCGATAAAATTGCGCTGTCAGCTTACGGTGCCAGACCGGTAACTGAGAACCAAGCACCCGGACTTTATAGAATGGTAGAAAGACTCTCGCAGCGCGCAAATTTACCGATGCCGGGAGTTTACATTATTCCCACTCCTGCTGCTAACGCTTTTGCTACGGGACGCGATCCGGAACACGCTGCAGTTGCCGTTACTGAAGGCATTATGAACATCCTTTCGGAGGAAGAACTCGAAGGAGTCATCGCCCACGAACTCAGCCACATTAACAACCGCGACACGCTGACGCAAGCGGTGGCTGCGACGGTAGCGGGGGCGATTTCCTGGTTGGCGCAAATGGCGAGTTACAGTATGTGGTTTAGTGGAGGTAGGGACGATCGCGGATCGAATCCCGTGGGTTTGTTGTTTGACGATTATCCTCGCACCGGTGGCTGCTTCGGTGATTCAGCTAGCGATTTCGCGCACGCGGGAGTTTTCGGCGGATGCCGGTGCCGCGAGGCTGACGGGCAATCCGCGGGCGTTGGCAAGTGCCCTGCAGCGCTTGGAAAACAGCGCGCGACAAATGCCTATCGCAGGCAATCCAGCTTTTGCACCACTACTTATCGTGAATTCGCCTGCAGGAGATTGGTTTAGAAGTCTGTTTTCTACTCACCCGAGTACCGCAGCGCGGATTCAAAATTTGCTGAAACTGGAACAAGAATTGTGATAGCGGATGTGGTAGCGGATGTGGTAGCGGATTAATTATTGAGTGTGCCTCAGGGTTTCTAAGAAAAGAAGAAGGAAGAAGGAGGCAGGAGACAGGAGACAGGAGACAGGAGTTATGAGGAAGAAGGAAGAAGGAGACAGGAGTTATGAGGAAGAAGGAAGAAGGAAGAATGCTGGTATAGCAAGGTCTTTGTTCTTCTAAATCTGGAGTTTAATTAGATTAGGCGGATTTACTTGATTTGTAATTCAGGAGACATCGATTATGACAGATCCAAATTTGACCCCGGAACCGATCGAAGAAGCAACTCCCGAAACGATGGCGATCGTTAAAAAAGAGATGCCTAACGCTACTGAAGAGACAATTAAAGAGACGGCAGCACTGTTTGAGTCAATTAAAAAACGCGCGACGGCGGAGATGCAAGCCGCCGGAGAAATTACCCGCGAAGCTTATTTGAACGCTGTGGAAAAAGCGCGATCGACCTTCGCCCAAAATAAGTCGATCGCCCAAGATAAAATGCAATCTGCGGTGGGCTTGATTCAAAAGGAAACTGAGAAGAATTGGTTGGTGATTGACGCGAGTCAAAACGCGGGCGCAGGCGCAAATTCAAGATGCGGGCGAAGTCAGCCGCGAAGCTTATTTGAAAGCAGTGCGGCAAGCGCGAGAAGCGGTGGAACAAAATAAGTTGGTCGAGCGCGATCGCGTGGAACAAGCTGTCGATCAAATTCACAAGCAAGCTGATAAGAATTGGCACGTTATTGCGGGAGAAATTGAGTCGATCGGCATTCGTTTGAAAGAGACTGCAAAGTCTTCTTGGAGCAAGTTAGCGGCGTTTGTTGAGAAAGCGCGCGATCGGGATAATTCTTAAATAGTTGACAGTTGGGAATTGGGAATTGGGGAATTGGGAATTGGGAATTGGGAATTGATTATTAGTTACTGGTTATTGA
>JAAUSG010000211.1 GCA_012034055.1 Leptolyngbyaceae cyanobacterium RU_5_1
GGGGGGAAATTAGCTCAAAGTCCCCCTTATTAAGGGGGATTTAGGGGGATCTTGCACGCTTTGCTACAAACAGGAGGACTTTTAAAACATCCTCTAAGATCCTCGACGATGAAATCCTACTAGTTGGCAGCTGCATCAGTTGACGCAGTGGATTACTTAAGTGAGAAATGGCTCTATGTTAGGCGGCTTGCACCTTGCCCTCATCCCTAACCCTTCTCCCAACTTTGGGAGAAGGGAACCGAACCGTTAGCTTACATGACCAGCATCGTTCCTTAAACCTCCGAGGTTTTGGTCAAAAGGCGTAAGTCCTGTTGCAGGTTAACCAGTCAGTGCCGTTCAGCCATCAGGTGGATGGCGGACGGTTTTTGAAGTTGATCTTGAAGCCAGAGCGCAAACAGTTCGTTGAGTAACCGCTGCTGCATGGATTCATCCAGTTGAGCGGGCAGAAACTGTTCCAGCCGCACAATCACCCACAAATCTTCGATCCGAAAGGGCGGCGATAGCTGGCCGGGCTGTCTGGAGCGGAGGAGGTTAGCGAGTTTAGGATGGGGAGCGCTCATTGCCTTCGGACCGATTAAGCCGCCAGTCTGAGCTTCGGGGCCTTGAGAGTATTGTTGCGCCAGTTCAGCAAAGGGTTGTTCGTTAGCTTTCAATCGGAAGTAAAGTTCCTTGGCAATATTGACATCCCGAACTCGAATCAGGGAGTAAACAACCTGATCCAGTTGGGACTTGCGTTGCAAAAAGTAGGACTCTAATTTATTGCCCCAAGTTGCCTGTTTGAACTGCTCAATTCTCAATTGCCGGGTTGCCAGGTGAACCAATTGGGTCGGTGTCATCCCTTGCTGTTGCAACCATGTCTGCCGATCGCCCTCGGCGGTTAACTGATGTTGCGTGTAGAAGGACTGGCAGCACAGGCTCTGCTCTTCTGGTGTGCAGTTAAATGGCGCGATCGCGGCATCAATCAAGAACTCTTGCCGCAGTTTTGGCAGCAATTGATATTGACTCAAGAGGGAGAGCAGTTCTGGAGCCGATACGGCCCGATCATCAATTTGCAAGATGGTGGCATCTGCTGTCTGTGCATCTGCTGTCTGTGCATCTGCTGTCTGTGCATCTTCTATCCAGGCATCTGCTGTCCATACATCATCAGCGTTTTGTATGCTTTTCATGCGATCGGGTTCCTGAAGTGACGACAAATCCATTGGTTTCGGGGTTTACGAGCGGTTTGGGGTTAGCCCGCGATCGCTTGCCAGGTGCGATCGCGGCTGGCTCCGGTAGGGTTGCCGGTTTCTCATCGACCTCGATTTCATCCACCTGGGGTGTGGGCAGCGGGGTGACTGGCTTGGATTGAGTTCCCGTCCAGAGTGCAACCTGATCACGGTTCAGATCCTGCTGAATCCACTGCAAGTGCTGGGGCAATAATTTTGCCAGGTCGTAGTGTGCCAGAACGGTTTCCCGCGCCTTTGACCGAATTTCAGTCATGCGATCGCGATCGGTGAGGGCTTCCTGAATGCGATCGGCGATCTCCGCAGGCGAGAAAAAGTCTGCGAGCAGACCGTTGACGCCATCCCGAATCACCTCCGTCACCGGGGCGGTATTGGAGCCGACGACTAAACAGCCAGTGGACATAGCCTCCAGCATTGACCAGGACAGCACAAACGGGCGAGTCAGATAGACGTGGGCAGTGGACGCCTGCAGGACTTGCAAATATTCGTGATAGGGCAACCGACCTGTGAAGTGAACTTTGGACAGATCCAGCGGGAATTTTTCCAGCATGACCTGCTTGTAAGTTTTGCCATCCGGGAGCCGCTTGCCATAGGCGACGCGATCCTCACCCACAATCACCACATGGCAGTTGGGACAGCGTTCCTGGAGTAATGCCACGGCTTCGATGAACTGGGGAAAGCCCCGGTAAGGCTCCATGCCCCGACCGATATAGGTCACCAGTTCGTCAACGTGAGAAAGGTCAAGATTCAACTGGGGTAGCACTAACTTAGCACCCAGTTTGGGACTAAAGAAATTGGTATCGATGCCATCATGGCAGACTGAAATTTTACTCTGATATTCACTGGGAAATTGACGGCGTTGCCAATAAGTGGGAGACAGTCCGCGATCGCAGCTATACAGATCGGTCAAAATCGGCGTATTTTTGATCCGAATCCGGGCTTCGGCATCAGCGTCCACTGGATCGGTGGGGTCAAAATCAGCGTCGGAGCCGTGGGCGTGATAAAACCACTCAAAATAGCAGAGCAATTGGGCGTTGGGAAAAATATCTTTGCAAAATAACGTCGGCCCCCACCCTGAATGACCATAGACCATATCAGGCACAAACCCGCGTGCTTTTAGTTGCTCTGCCATGCGATAGACCGCCTGGCCCTGCAGCACGGCATTTTCCAGGGTGCGGACGTAGTGATGGGTCTCTGGTCGGGCGGTTCGGTTAGACTTATAGATCGCTTTATAGACACCGGGTAACTGACCGTCGCGGCGCGTGGTGCCGAACACCACCTGGTGCCGATTGTCCCGGGCGATCGCGGCCGCCACATGGCGAAACTGGGCTGGGAAATTGGGATGGAGAAATAAAATGCGCATGGGAGAGATTGGTTTAGGGTTAGAGGAAACTCCCACTGTCTCTTAAGGCAGAGACAGCAGGAGGGGGCAATAAACGCCATCTGCGTAGGTTGGGTAAAGCCGTTCCGGCATACCAGAAAAGCGTCAGCGTAACCCAACGCCAACAGGACTTTGAGCATGTTGGGTTTCATGCTTCAACCCAACCTATGACTGAGATACTGGCGAATCAGATCTCCGACTTCTTTGAGAAGTCGGAGATCTGGGCCGCAAGGATTGAGCGTGTATACCTGGATCCGGGGTACACACGCGATCGATTAGGCGAGGAAATCTGACTCGGTGAGTGTAAAGGCTGTCGCTGAATTCACGGTCGCGACTAGTTCCAGGTAGTTATCGGTTTCTCCGGGTATGCCTGGGTTCCAGACGCTGATCGTAGCCGACGTGCCGCTGGTAGCCAACGGCTCGCCGTTGTACACGATGACCAGTTCGCCAAAGTCGAACACGCCGCTGGTGAACGCATGCTCCAACTCCATCAGGTCAGTCCCACTCTCGAAGCCATTGATGATGTCACCAGGAGGAGGAGGCACGGGTTCAGCAGGGTCTTGCACAAAGCCTGTGCTGGACAGCAGGAATACGTCAGCGCCAGCGCCCCCATTCAAGATATCGGCTCCGGTTTGACCATCCAGGTCTTCTCCACCTGTGAGGGTGTCATTCCCATTACCCCCATTGATCTCGTCAACGCCGGTGCCCCCATTCAAGTTGTCATCGTTATCCCCACCATTCAGGACATCATCGCCAGCGCCACCTAAAATGGTGTCATTGCCGCCAGCGCCGGAAAGGATGTCATTATCGTCGCCACCATCAATGAAGTCACCATCACTACCGCCCGTGATGTTTTCCTCACCTGCACCGCCGTAGAAGCTGGTAGAACCATCGGTATCAATCATGATATCGTTGCCAAGCGCCACCATCCAGGGTGTCAATACCAGACCCACCACTGAGGTAGTCGTTGCCGCCGCCACCCACGAGTTTGTCAGCGCCACCGCCACCAATAAGGACATCATCACCCGCTGCGCCATAGGGGTCGTCGCCTTCAAGAACGTCGTTGTCAGCGCCACCATCCAGGTAGTCATTGCCAACACCGCCAAACAACATGTCATCGCCGTCGCCACCCAAGAGGGAGTCATTCCCACCACTTACGCTGTCGGCATCTCCTTCAATGGTGTCATTGCCGTCGCCACCGTCGATCGTGTCATTGCCAACCGGCCCCAGGGTGTCGTCACCTTCCAGGAAGTCATTGCCCAGACCGCCATTCAGGTAGTCGTTGCCGCCGCCACCCGACACAGAGTCATCACCGCCGCCGCCAAACAGTCCGCTGGTAAACACCCCTGCCGTATTACGGAGGAAGTCATCACCGACACCGCCATCAATCACATCGCTGTCAATCCCACCACGGATGTCGTCCCTGCCATCACCGCCGGATAGGGTGTTAAAGCCATCACCGCCATCGAGGTTGTCATTGCCGAGGTCACCCTCAATGTTGTCACCCCCTGCACCGCCTTTGATGATGTCATTGCCAGCACCGCCATTGAGGTCGTCTTCCAGATCACCCCCTTCAATATAGTCATTGCCGTCGCCCCCTGCGATCGTGTCTTTGCCACTGTTACCGATCAGGGAGTCATTGCCCGCGTCACCATACAGATTACCCTCCTCCACTCCGGCGATCAGGGTGTCATTGCCCACGCCACCATGTAGTTCACCTTTGCCTGCTTGGCCGTCCAGCCAGTCATTGCCAAAGCCGCCATAAAGGGTGTCGTCGCCATCACCGCCATAAAGGGTGTCGTTGTTGGCACTGACGGTATTAGTGCCATCGTCACCATAGAGGATGTCACTGCCGTCGCCACCATTGAGGATATCATTACCGATGCCACCGTCCAGGTAGTCGCCATCGGCTCCACCATCCAGGTTATCAATACCGGCTCCACCGAAGAGGGAATCGCTACCGATATCGCCAAACAGCCAGTCATTATTGGCTCCACCATCCAGCAAATCTTCACTGTCGCCACCATCCAGGGTGTCATTGCCATTGCCACCGAATAACTCGTCCTTGCCAAGGCCACCAATCAGGGAGTCAGCGCCAGCACCGCCCAGCAGGGAGTCATCCTCTTCGCCCCCATCAATCGTGTCATTGCCACCGCCCCCATCAACCGTGTCATTGCCTTTTTCACCCGAAATGGAGTCAGCAGCATTGGATGGTATGCCACCCGTGATCGGATAGTTAGCCGGATCTGAGTTGGTAACCGAAGTTGGCGTAATCAAATCGGAAAGTTCTGACCCAATAATCGTCGCCATTTTGTTCTCCTTAGTTTTAGGTAGATTTGGTATGTCGTCTCAATGGTTAGGACTTACGGAATGATCGGAAGATCTTGTGTTTGAACAGGTAGTGGGTAGTGGGTAGTAGGCTAAATATCCGATTCCCGCCTACCAGCGACCTCTGACCTGCGTAAGCCCTAAAAGTGATGAATGCACTCCGGATTTGGTGATTTGTTGCGATTGGCAACCCTCATCCCCCCCCTCTCCGCCAATGGTTTGGAGAGGGGGCACCAGACATTGGGAGAGGAAGCATAAACGATCTGTAAGCATCACACACACGCCTTGTCGAAAATGGGAATCGAATCAATTGGTTAGTGTTGTCAATCTAGGGATCCCCCCAACCCCCCTTAATAAGGGGGGCTTTCAGGCAGGGATTTTTCCAATCCCTTTTATTAAGGGGGGCTTTCAAGCCAGGACTGGGTAGGAGGAATCACAACACTCGCATCCAGGTCGTACCAAAATTGCCAATTGGCGCAAAGATGGCATTAACATTCATCCAGATTGATTCACTAAAGTTGATGCCTCTTAATTGCGTTGCCCGGCCCTGAGCATTGGACTCAAAGCAAACCCGTTTGAATCGAGTCTTAAAAAACGAGGAACTATTCAAGTTTTGACCTCGAACATTGTTTCTGACCCGGTTTTGTCCATCAACAATTAACATTGCCACAATCCAATTCTCCAGGCGAGATAGAGATCCCTAATTTGTCAAAACCGATGAATGTCACACACTGTAGATGCGGCTTGGACGTTAAAAATAGTGACATTTAGACATACAAAACCAGCCGACCTTGTTCAGCAAATGATTGCCCTATCTAATCTCAATTCCTCGCTGAATCGTGAATCATAACAATCGCGATCGCAGCGCTTTCAGGAGCTGATTTAGATAGAGTTTTATGAGAAAAGACTACTCAGTAAAGCTGAATTTCTTTTAGTTCAATTGGGGCAGAATCACAACTGCTAAATCACTTCGCCCCACATGAATAATTTAGAATGACAGACTGAACTTGTCAAACAATATGAGAAAATTCTCATGAAGTCACAAGAGCCTTCTAACTATCTCTATTGCTGACTGGAACGTGGGTTGATTCATTGCCATCGCTAAAAAAGTGCTTCGACAAGAAAATCTGAATGAGAATTTGCTCATGCTATTTTCATAAATCACTCTGTTAGGGACTTGTAAATCAGTAAAGTGCCAATATTAAAGCGGTAAAGACGAACGGCCGTTCATCCTTACCGCACCACTTAAGAAATAACTGCAACTTTAGATCCCCGACTTCTTCGGAGAAGTCGGGGATCTAGGCAGATGATGTTATTTATCCTTTTGCCCAGCCCTAGGCCAGGCGAGTCACCGTGCCCGTATCCAGGTCGTAGTACGCGCCGATCACCTTCAATTTGCCAGCTTGAATCAACTGAGCCAGAACCGGTGAGGTTTTCAGCTTTTCAACCTGATACAAAACATTGGCTTTAGTGGCTGCTTCCAGCGGGGGATAAGCCTCTTTGCTGCCCACACTGCCCACCTTGCCCGCGATCGCGGGTCGAATCGCCTCGATCAAGCTGCCAATTTTGCCCGGAACTTGAGCACCCTTCAGCGCTGCGCTCACGGCCCCACAGCGTTCGTGTCCCATGACCAGAATCACTTTGGTGCCCAGCACCGCCGCGCCGTATTCCAGACTGCCCACTTCCTCATCCGTGACAACATTCCCCGCCACCCGACAGACAAACAAATCACCGAGTCCCTGATCAAACACCATCTCAGTTGGAACCCGTGAATCGGCACAGCCGAGAACCGCCGCAAAGGGTTTTTGCCCCATTGCAACTTCCGTCAACCGCACAAAATCCTGGTGAGGATACTTGCGTTTACGATCGACAAAGCGCCGATTGCCCTCAATCAATACATCGATCGCCTGATCCGGCGTCAGATTTTCAGTCGCGATCGCCCGTCGCGGCGTCAGAATTTCCGAACTCAGCCCAGCCGCGATCGCGCTTGTTCCAAGCACTCCCGCACCAAACTTGAGCAGATTGCGTCGAGAAACACTCCGGCTTTGGTTTTTGCTACCCATGATTACTCCTTTTCGGTAGATGGAAAACACTTTAGAAGTGCGAAATGCGAAGTGCGAAGTCAGCAGTCAGCAGTCAGCAGTCAGCCATTTTCCCACCTGTAAATTTGCTGGTGATGAATAACCTCTGTAGGGGCAGATTTAGTCAACAATCTGCATATCTCAGCCTGGATCTGTGGCAAAACCTGCCCCTACGCCACCGAGAGATTTACAGCAAGAACCTTTCAACAAATCCTTGTGGGGTGGACATCTTGTCCGCCCAAGTTGAGCAGGCAAGATGCCCGCTCCACAGGAAATCAATGCTTCAGGACTTACGTAAAACTCAGAGTTTTAACCAAGAATCAAACATCACGACCAACATCGTTGCCCAAAACTCCGAGTTTTTAGTCAAGACAACTGACAACTGACAACTGACATGTTTAAGCAAACGCGAAGTCAAGAGTGGTGAGGTTGGTAACACCAACAACGGTAATTCTATTGCCAGTACCAAACGCTGTGGCGTTGATAATCGAATTGCCACCACTAACGCCAATCGATAAATTGCTAATGCCAGTAATGCTAGCGAAGCTAGAGAGATCAATAATATCAGCACCATTGCGGAAATCAAGGACGGTATCGGCTCCGAATCCAGCGGAGAAGATCAGGCGATCGGCTCCAGCCCCACCATTCAAGATGTCATTCCCAAGTCCACCGATTAATCGATCCTCGCCTTCTCCACCGTTGAGAACATCATTACCAGCACCGCCATCCAGGTAATCAAACCCATCTGCGCCGTTCAGGGTATCATTGCCCTGGTTGCCAAACAGGTTATCGTTGTCACCCGATCCAGTGAGGGTGTTGGCTCCGGTATTTCCGACATAAAGGGCGATCGCGCCGGTTGCCGTTGCACCAGTGAAGTTGGCGTTGGTCAAGTCAACATTGGTGAAGTTGGCGTTAGTCAAATTCGCATTCGTGAAGTTGGCACCCGCCGCTGAACCATCTACAAAGTTGATATCGCGCAGGTTGGCACCCGTCAAGATCGCGTTATTCAGGCTGGCATTGTTCATCTGGACATTGCCATCCAGTTGAGCATTGCGTAAATCCGCACCATTCAGTTGGGCAAAAGTCAGGGTTGCCCCGGTCAGGTCGGCATTATCCAATTGGGTATTGTTGAGGCTGGCGCTGGTCAGGTCGGCGGCGGTGAGATTGGCTGCAATCAAAAGGGTCAATCCATTACCCTGAGTGAATTTCAGGTTGGCACCACTCAAATTGGCTTCGGTTAAATTGGTGCCCTGGATATTCGTATTCTCCATGAACGCATTATCGAGTTCAGTCCGGATTTTGTTGGCTGGGTTAGCAGGATTGATCCAGGGGGAAAGATTGGCGTTTCCTAAAATCGCCCCGTTCAGGTTGGCATTGCTCAAATCAGCCCCTTTCAGAGAGCCATTGGTGAGATTGACCCCTTCGGCAAACAGAGATTCTGCTTTGACCAGGGTGAGATTTGCCCCCGTCAGGTTAGAGTCAGCCAGTCGAGCATTGTTCAACTGGGTGCGGATCGGCGCACCGCTGGGATTGGCAATGGCTAAACCGGTTGCAGCATCAATGGCGCTGGTAATGTACTGTCCAGTTGCCGGATCAGTAAATGGGCTGAAGTCTGCGTTCGAGAAATCAATATCTTCGGCGCTAAAGCCCTCAAGAATGGCACTATTAAACTTCACTCCAATCAGTGCAGTGTCGCTCCCTGCGAGCGGGTTGTCTACAATCCGGGCATTGGTGAGGTTTGTGACAATAAACTGCCCAGTGGATGTTTTGTATGCACTAAAGTCAGCCCCATTCAAGTTCAGGTCTTCGGCAATCAGGTTGGTCAGGTTAGCACCATTAAACTTGGACGAACTCAGGTTTGTGTCCGGCAGAGTTGCACTGGACAATTGGTAATCACAATGTCCGTTGTCGAATTAAAGCCAGGAGGTAGTGCATCATTTTCCCAAATGCGAATCGTGCCAGTTTGACTACCCGGTAAACCAGGATCGTAGGGACGAAAATCTGCACTTCCTAAGTTCACGTCTTCTGCTCTAAACCCGGCCAGATTCGCGCCCCGGAAGCTATTAGAAATACCGCCTGCGTTATCAGGTCCTGTATCGGTGAGGGCAACGCCACCCAGGTTTGCCAGGTCAAAGGTCGAGTTTTCGATTCTGCTATCGGTGAAATTAGTCAGCCGGAAATCAGCCCCCGTAGCATCGACATTGATGATCAGTGCCGATTCCAGATCTGCCCCTTGCAGGTTGGCATCGATCAGTTTGGCATCCGTCAAGTTTGCCCCTTTCAGCTTTGCACTGGTTAAATTTGCACCCGTCAAATTCGCATTGCTGAAATTGTTGAAAATCCCGTCGGGTTCGCCACTCAGGTCAGCTTCACTCAAATTTGCATTGATCAGGATGGCATGTTGGAAATTGCTGCCGTTGATACTGGTTTTGAATAAATTCGCACCGGTAAAGGTTGCCCCGCTGAAGTTGACGTTGTTCATCACCGCCAGGGAGAAGTCCGTGACTCGGGTCAAAGACGGACTGAAATCGGCACCAGTGGCGATCACATCAGTGAGTAGTGATTCTCGAAAATCGGCTCCCTTCAGCTTCGCATTGATCAGTTTGGTGGGAACATCATCGGCGGGGTTGTTGGGATCAACTGGATTCGATCGCAGAATTGCCTGGAGAAAACTAGCATCAGTTAGATTCGCACCAGTTAGATCTACACCTTCGAGGATGGCATTGTTATAAGGCATGTTACAGACCTCACTTAATTCAAGTTGGTTTACAGTTCAAGTTCGTTTGTATAACTGGTTCCCAGGCTCTGCCTAGGAGCCGAGCGGTGAGGCACTGCCTCCTGGTTTGTGGAGGCAGTGCCCTTCGACCTGGCCTTCCAAGTCAGAAACCTGGAACGAGCGGAGAGCGGAGCAAGGGCTTTTCGGTCAGTGTTGTCATCTAGAGATCCCCCCAACCCCCCTTATTAAGGGGGGCTTTCAGGCGTTCCCCCCTTAAAGGCTACCGTGTACACAGGTCTTGGCTAAACCCAAAGACTGCGCCGGGGGACTTCCCCCCGGTCCCCCGCTGCGTGGGATCCTAACTCCCCCACACCCCCCGCAAGG